>DYON01000138.1 GCA_020720525.1 Acetofilamentum sp. | reverse complement strand
ATTTGTTGGGCAATCGGATTCCTGCATTGTTCGAAAATGCCGATACCATCAAAAATCCTATGTTGCAAGAAGCTACTCGCTTTTTGATAGCCTATGCTCCGCTTAGCGATTTGGGCAATCTTCCACCTGCATATTTTAGAACACAAGCAGCTTCGGCTCTCGAAACAAAAATAGCATTCTCTTGGGGTAAAAACATTCCATCCGACGTATTTGTGCATTTTGTGTTGCCATATCGTGTCAACAACGAAAATCCCGATTCGGCTCGTCAAGTTTTCTTTCGTGAACTACAAAGCAGAATACAGAGTATGACCATGTACGATGCTGCTCTCGAAGTAAACCATTGGTGCCACGAGCATGTGGCTTATAAAAGCACCGACGAGCGCACTTCGTCGCCATTAGCTACCATGAAAACAGCATACGGTCGCTGCGGCGAAGAAAGCACTTTCACGGTTACAGCCATGCGAAGTGTTGGAATTCCTGCTCGTCAGGTTTATACACCTCGCTGGGCTCATACCGACGACAACCACGCATGGGTCGAAGTGTGGATTGATGGCAAATGGTATTTTATGGGAGCCTGCGAACCCGACCCCGAACTGAATATGGGATGGTTTGCTGGTCCTGCCACACGTGCCATCATGATGCATACCAATACTTTCGGACAATACAATGGTCCCGAAAAAACATTGGTAAAAAAGCCTTTGTTTTCGAAGCTCAATTTGCTGTCGAATTATGCCCAGGTGAAAATAGCCGAAGTTAAAGTTGTGGATATTGCTGGAAAACCAATGCCCGAAGTACAGGTCGATTTTATGGTGTACAATTATGCCGAGTTTTATCCATTTGCTTCGTTTACAACCGATAACAATGGAAGCTGCAGCGTAGAAACTGGTTTTGGCGATTTGCTTGTTTGGGTTACCAATGGGCGCAATTATACGTGGAAAGTTTTGCCTTCGGAGCATTTGTATCCGCTTGAAATTGTGTTCGATACAAACATTGTTTCTTCGTCAAGCGGTGAGGAAAATTTGTTTTTTATTCCTCCAACAATGGGAATAATAGTTGTTCCTGAGTCGTCGAAAAAGACTGAAAACGAACAGCGATTGATTCGCGAAAACGAAATAAGAGCAAAATACGAATCTACTTTTTCCGATTCGGCAAGATTGGTCGAAAAATACAAAAACGACTCCAACGCATGGTATTTAACTGGTTATGTGTTGAATAGCAGGGGAAATTATGCAAGCATTGAAGATTTTTACAACAATGCTTCTGAAAAACTAAAGATAGATGCGATTGCATTGTTGAGCTCTATTAGCGAAAAAGATTTACACGATGTGCCAGTATATGTTCTCGAAGATCATTTGCAGAATGCAGCAACGTTTAAAAGCAAACTGTGCCTTACCCGCGAAATGTATGTCGATTATGTTCTGAGTCCTCGCATTGGGCGCGAATTGCTTTCTCCATGGCGAGCTCAGCTTCAGAAATCGTTCGGCAAAAAACTGGGAAAGAAGATTGCTCGCAATCCGCAGCTTTTGGTTGACTGGGTCAACAAACATATTGCTATCGATTCCGAGTTAAATTACTATGGAACACCAGTTTCGCCAGAAGGAGTTTACAATATGCGAATTGCCGATACATATTCGCGCAATGTGTTTTTTGTTGCTTGCTGCCGCAGCTTTGGTGTTCCTGCAAGGCTCGACCCAGCCACCAACAATGCACAGTATTATTCAGGAAGCTGGATTGATGCTTTTGCAATGAATTCGGTTGTTGGAACCACAAAAGGATTTCTTAAGCTAAATCAGAATTCGTCGTTTGTGCCTATTTATTACACGCATTTCACTATTGCAAAGCTTCACAACGGCCGATTCAATTCGCTGAATTATGAGTTCGACGAAACACTGCGCAGTTTTCCTGCAACGCTTGAATTGGAACCTGGGTCTTATCGTTTAACGACTGGAAATAGGCAACCCGATGGTTCGGTACTGACCAAAACAACTTTTTTCGAAATCGAAGCCAATCAAACCCACGAGGAAACCATTGTCTTTAATGAGAAAGAAGGTTTCCCCGATGTTTTGTTCAACCTTGATGGCAATGCCGAAATGGGCGGACCTGGTCTCGATGCTGTTTCGAGTGTGAAGGTTCTCACTGGCGATGGTCCGGTTGTTTTTGCACTTATCGACCCACGAACCGAACCAGGAAAGCATTTTCTGGCCGAATTGCAACAATCGGCTGAAGCACTTAATGTGTGGCCAGTAAAAATTGCTCTTGTGCTGCCAAAAGATTTCGATTTGGCTGGGTTTTCCGAAAATGCTTGGAATGGATTGCCAAATTCGACTAGGTGGTTGTTTGACGTAAATGGCGAATACCAACAATTGCTCGAAAAATCTTCGGGACAAAAAGGCGATTTGCCTGTTTTGATTTATACATCGGGAAATACTGGACGTGTGTTTTTCTACAGTTCTGGTTATCAAATAAATGCCGTTCAAATGCTGCTGAAATTGATTAGAAAAGTAGAAAGTAGATAAAGCTGATTATTCGTTGTTTCACAATATTCCATCTTTCTCAAATAAGATATGGATTCGAATGAGCTTTTTTCGTCATTAAATAATTTGAGAAATATTCACAACCAAAAATGTCTTATTTTAGCTGAAAATTCATGGGATGAGAAGTGAAGGTATTCAAAAATCCATATAATCATTTATCCATATTCACCTTCGGTGAAAGATGGGATATCGGAGAAGCTTTGTTTCACAATATTCCATCGTCCGCATAGCGGATATGGAGTCGTTGTGAAACTATACAGTTACCACTATTATAAATGTGAAATATTCTACCTGATTCTAGTAAAACAGTCATCTTGTAAGTGATTGATTCACAAAAATAAGAATATTCTTAGAATTGATTTTCTCCGACGATTCCATATTCACCTTCGGTGAACGAAGGAATATCGGAGAAGCTTTGTTTCACAATATTCCATCGTCCGCATAGCGGATATGGAATCGTTGTGAAACTATTAGTATAGTTCATCCAAATCATACTTTTCAAAACTATGCAAATAATCAAAATTTTCTTTGTCGTCGAAATATTGCCAAAGTAGATTTGTATTGCAAATGCCAAATGATTTATTGAATACTTCATGATATGAAGACCAACGGTAGTTCAATATCTTTTTAACAACTTTGTGCTTCACAGGATTCAAATTGATATAGATGATTAAATCTTTGAGATAACGTTCATTGGCAACCAGCTTCCTCTCATAGTTTTTTTCAAAAAGAGAACCTGTGCGAGAGTATTTACGATTAAACCACATTGCATATGAATTGAAAAGTAGCTGCCATTGTGTTTTTGGATTTGGCTTGCGCAAAAACTCCTTGTTTGCAGTTGTTTCTTTTACAATAGCCCATTTATCTTCAGGTTTTTTTAATGATGCGTTTCTTGTATCGATAAATCCAATATTTTCAATTTCTTTAATTCTAACGCAAAAATGGAAATGATTTTTCATTAGGCACCAAGCTAAGTTATCGGCTATTGGATTCACGTATACAGAGTATAAATGCAAAAAGTGTTCACAATCTTCTTCATTTCGGAACAAGACTTCTTTATTGTTACCCCTATTATAAATGTGAAATATTCTACCTGATTCTAGTAAAACAGTCATCTTGTAAGTGATTGATTCACAAAAATAAGAATATTCTTAGAATTGGTTTTCTCCGACGATTCCATATTCACCTTCGGTGAACGAAGGAGTATCGGAGAAGCTTTTAAATTCCCAACTTCTTCCAGATTTTTTCAGGAATAGCGTCTTTATGAATAAGAATGGCTACTGTTTTCATATAAACAAAAGCCTTACTCATATTGAGGTAGCCACCATTGCTGTTCGATTCGGGTCCCCAGCTGTTTTTGATGATATAGTATCTGTTTCCAGTTGAGTCTTCGGACAATCCAACTATATGCATGAGGTGGTCGTCGGTGGTGGCAAAATCGTCGAATTCCTTTTGGCGCAGCGATTGGGTAAGTTTGAGGTCTTCGTCTTCGAGGCGCGCATAATTGCTGCGGTGTTTGAATTGCTGTTCGCTCACATCGCCATCCCAGCAAACAGTGTAGCCATTTTCCATGGCATAATTGATCACTTCCATCAGTTCGTCGATAGGAAGATTGTAATATTGTGCGCCAAGCCAGTTGTCGGGAATCTCGAGACGGAACGACTCATAATATGGATGATGCGAAAAGCTGGTAAGTTCTACATAATCGGAAGTCTTCAGCGAAACAATTGCCTGACCGAATTCCATAGGTGTATAGGTCTTCTTTTTAAACTCTATTTCGCGAGGCGCGATGCCCATATATGTGTCTAAAATAGCCTGTGTTGCACGTAACCAATGTTTGATTGGCTTGCTTTGTGTCGTCCAAAATTTTCCCATAGCTTTCAAAACACCTTCCATTTCGGTATGTTCGTAAACTGAATCGCCAGGAGCAAGACCATGAAATGAATTCTCGGTAACTGCGCCATATTTTGCAAGCACAGCAAATACATCGTGAGCCTGTCCACCTTGGCTGAAATTGGCCAATCCTTTTAAGCGAATGAAATTGTTCATCTTCATCACATAAGCATAATAAACAAAAAACAATTCGGAGAGATCGAGTTCGCCAATCCCTTTGCGAATTAGTTCCGCTTCGATAAACGAAGTAGTAGCAAAAGCCCAGCATGTTCCAGCCTTTTGCTGGCTTTTCACCGATGTGTGCGGAATGTCTTTTGTAACTTTGAAGTTTTCTTGAGCATGCACTGTAGCAATTGCAAATATCAGCACAACGATGATAATGAATTTTTTCATAGCAGAATTTGTTTGTTAAGGCAAAATAACAACATCGACCTTGCGGCAGTATTTTCGTGAGGGATCGCCTGCTTTATAGAATTCGCAGCTATTCCCAATCGGCTTCATCTCGATACGACCTCGATCAATCTTATTTCCAGTCAAGAAAATATAAACTGATTTGCCTCGTTTTTCGGCAATTTTCATTTCTTGTCCGTCTAATTCGCCAGGTGCAGCATAGGCTTGGATAAGTATTTTTACAGAAGGATTTTCAAATAAGTATTCAGTGATAACCCCAAGCTTTCGGTAGGAAAGATCGTCGAGCTTATAGCCGTTTTCGGTAAATAAAATCGTGGTAATAGAGCTATCGAGCACAGCAAATGCCGAAGTGATGTCGTTGTCGAAATCGTTCGTGTCCGACAAAAGAGTGTCGGGATAAGCATTCATATATGCAATAGAATCTTTAATGGGCAGTCCATTGGCGTCGAGTTCGTAAACGGCAATGTCATCGACATAATAATAAGCTTCGCGTTTGTTGAGCGCAAACTTTTTGCGTTTAAATTTATCGCTGGGCGACCAAGAGAAATTGCCAATAGTCATGAGTTTTTCGCCGCCTTTGGCAACAAAAACACCATTAATTCTTATCCAATCGGAAGTGTCGCGAATTCCAAAAGACCGGTAAACTTCTACTTGTGGGGGAAAATCTTCTTTCCCTTCGCGGGTAGTGTATGGAGGACGGTACGAATAGAAACTGGCTCCAATAGTTTTTAAATAGCAATTGCTGTAGTGCGAAGGAGTTATATACATTTCGAAGCTATATACTTTGCCTTCTTCGAGCGGTTTGCGAAGCTGAATTTGCAAATATTCGTTGTATTTAGGCCAAACACGAAGCCCAACATAGGCATTTCCTGTTCTGGGCTGCCGCAAAATATAATTTCGATCGCTTTTAGCAGCATTCACTTCCTTGTAGCGTCGTTCGTCGGAATTGACAAAGAAATCGACTGTATTGATTTTTTTCCAAGGTTTCATACTTGGTCGGCTACCACGAACATCGTCGAAACTCCCATTGGGAACCAAATTTTGCGATTGAGCTGTTTGCCCCGAAAAAATCGAAGCGAAAAAGAAAACAGATAATATAATCGGCAAAATTTTCATTAGTTGATACTGTCGTGTTTCGATTTCGATGTGAATAGATTGAAAAAGTACTTCCAATGCCACAAAATGTGAATAAAAGAAATTATCGCCATTCCAATACCAAATTGAACGTGCCAGTAAAGATACGATAAAATCAATTCAGTGCCCAAATTGTAATTTATTTGAACAACTAAAACAAGCCCAAGTGTAGCTGAGGTGAGAAAGGTGATTAATAAAAGAATATTCCAAATACGTCTGTGGACAAATTTTCGAAAAACCTTGAATTTATGAAGCAGACTCGAAATTGAATAGAGAAACAAAATGCCTAATGTAATCCAAATCAGATTGTATCCTCTTTGATTGTGAGATGAATTGGGCTTATTCTCAATGGATGTTTCATCTGTTTGTATGGAGTCGATAGCAGTTGAATCGGTTGATTGAAGCGAGGCACTATCGTTGGAGCCGATTTGTCGGTTGTTTGATTCAGTTGTATGAACCACGTGTGAATCGGGTTTGATCATTTTTTGAGTATCGGGTTTTATCACTTTACTCACGCGACCATAGTCGCAAAAACTATCATTATCTGCATCGTAGAAACGTCCACATTTTCCGGGACAGTCAACTTCGTCCCAAGGACATTTATAGCCATCAATCTGCGAAAACGAAGGCAATGCAGCAAAAAGTAGCGTGCAAGAAAAAAGCAGTGTTTGTATCAGTTTCATGAAATTTTAAATCCAGAGAGTTGAACATCGTTAAAAATCACCTTTATACGACGTTTCAACATAAAACGTCGTAGATGCAAATATATTTTTCCATGGTCGGGAAGCTCAATTAATAGACCGTCAGTCGATTTGAGTTTTCGAGCAATGTCGCTGTTGTTGGTTGATTGAAAAAGTAGTTTTGGGATAGGATTTTTTTCTGATTGGACGCTAACATTAATATTGTCAAAATTGTCCGAGTAGTCGAGTACTATGTCGGGATAGGGAGGGCTGTTGAAGAAAATCCAAGAAGACATGTTATCGTTTAATTTTTTGATCGAGATAGTCGATAGCATTCATGATTCCATCGGCGAAATTGTTTTGCCTAAAAGCATCGAAAACAACATGATTGATAACATAATCAAAATCTTCGT
>DYON01000487.1 GCA_020720525.1 Acetofilamentum sp. | reverse complement strand
TCTCTCCAGAATTTTCCGGTATCGCTTACCTCAGACACAGCGAGCCAAACTATGGTCTCTGCCCCCTTTTCCACTGAGCGGTCTGCCCCAGGTCCACCCATATCTGTCCGCACCCAACCCGGACACACCGAATTGATAGATATATCATGATTCTCCAATTCGTAAGAAAGTTGCTTGGTAATACCATTGATTAAGGTTTTTGAAATGCAATAAGCAGGGGCAAAACCGGCACCTATCGTATCTGCCAAAGAACCACCGCCACTTGATACATTGATGATTCGTCCGGTCTTATTCATCAATGGATAAAAAGCACGTATAACGGCCAAAGTACCAAAGCTGTTGTTTTTTATGACCTGCTCAATCATAGAAATTTCATTAGCAAGCAAACTTGAGTCAATGCCGTGCAACAGGATCGCTGCATTGTTTATGAGTACATCGAGCTTGATGTTTTGTTTAGACAATATCTCAGCTGCATCGGAAACACTTTTTCCATCGCTTATATCCATTTGCAGTCCGGTGACATCAGAATGATCCTTTAAAAGTAATTGAACTGCTTCATCCAATTTGTCCTTGTTTCGTGCGGATACAATAACATGATGTCCCATTTGGGCTAATTGTTTTGCAGTTTCAAATCCAATGCCCCTGTTTGCTCCGGTAATTAAAATCGTTTTTTTCATTTGTTTGATATTTATCGGTTAACGTTACTTCCCATTTTACCCATTGTAGAGACTATTGCTTTTCGTGAATAAAACCGAAACATAAGAGCAAATAGCTTGTCCGTAAAATGAGTAAGGACTGTCGGTTTATTTCGGGATTTCAATGATTTTAATGTAGCCTTTGCAACCTGTTCTGGCGTTTGTGTCATTGCTTTGGGTGGCTTACTTAATCCGCCTCCTGAATGGTCGGCAAAATTTGTCGTCATGATTCCTGGGCAAAGTGCCATTACATATACACCACGAGATTTTTGTTCATACCACAACGCCTCTGAAAACGAAGTAACAAATGCTTTGGTAGCTGAATAAAGCCCGACAATGGGCATTGGCATAAATGCAAGCGATGAAGAAACATTTATTAAAGCATCGCCTGATTTGGCGGTTTTCAAATATGCATAAGAAAGTTTTACAACTGTTTCTATATTCAAGGTTAAAACCTCTTGGTATTTTTCAGGAGGCAATTCGGTAAATTTTCCAACAGCACCAATACCCGCATTGTTTATTAATAAATCAAAATGCTGTTCTGCAATTGCTTGAACAATTTTGTCTTGTCCAATAGCAGTTGTAAGGTCAGCAATAATATAAGTATGATTATTCCCTATTTCAGCCATTAATTGTTTTAGTTTGTTTTCATTTCGGGCAAC
>DYON01000486.1 GCA_020720525.1 Acetofilamentum sp. | reverse complement strand
ATCTCAAACATTGTCCACGCCCACCCACACGCGGGTAACGCAAACCGTTAGCCCGTCCCTTGCAAAATTAGAACATATTTTCAACAGTCAGGTATAATGCTTGAAAATTGATGTTTGAAAGGAAAAACAAAATGATTGAAAGCATGGATGATATTACATTGACAGATGAATATTGGGATTGCGAATGTGAGAAAGACTTTATTCATCTTCGTTTACAAGAATCTTGCCCAGTATGTAAAGCCGAATCCGAAGACCAGCCTGATTCCCGTGTTCAAGAAGTTATAAAAAATGGCTTTGTGATGTTTGGTGAAGAAACCGTAGAAACAAAGGCAAGAAGGCTTACGTTAGCATGGATGAAAGACAATCTAAATGTAGATGAATGGTTTGAAGATGAATGGGCATCTTTGAACGATGAATTTGATTTGAATGTCTATATTGACGATGACGGAAATAAAAGAGCGACCGTCTTTTCAGTTGTTGAAGGTGAAACAGATTTAGAAAGTTCCATCGAAGTATTGTAAATGAGCGACAACCGACACGAAAACTATGAATTGCTTAATTTACTTGGCTATGGTTTAGCCAAGTTCAATATGGATTTTGTCAAAGAATTTGGTTTCAAAACAAAAACCGCTTTTTATGAATATCTCGTGTCGCTTGAAATTGCTGAAACAACAAGCGTAATAAAGAATCGGCAAGACCTTTTTGACCCATTTTTCGACAGCGGCAGAAAAGGTTGGTGGCAAAGGGGCGACGCATACATTCACAGAAAGATTTTGATTGATTCCTTGTTTGGGGATTTGAATGTTTCCCAATATACAGGAATGGTAAAAATCTATATTCAAAGCAAATCTGGGAAAATAGAAAAGCCAGAAACTATTAGCCCTGTTATGAAAAGTCGGTTCAAGCAACTTCAAATTACTGGTCAAGAAGCCGAACTTTACTTCATGCACAATTACAAGAATATTGATACTTTTTCAAATGGCACGATTGATGACGCAAGGCTTTTCGGCGATGGTTACGATTTTCAAATTCAGGTAACGGAAAAATATTTTCTGGCTGAAATAAAAGGTGTCAGAGCATCTTCTGGAAGTATTCGCCTTACCGAAAACGAATTTGCCAAAGCCAATGAATATAAAAACGATTACGGTTTAATTGTCGTCAGCAACTTGGCAGATTTACCCAAAATGACAGCCGTATTTAATCCGATTGAAAGTTTAGCGTTAACGAAAAAAGTAGTTTCGCAAAGTCAAACAACTTATCATTCAGAGTATGTGTCTTGGTAATAAGCGGCGAGTCTTCCAAATCAAAAACGGGCTAACAAAGCGTGCACCTGACGTGTGGGATTCTGCGGCATTTTCAA
>DYON01000137.1 GCA_020720525.1 Acetofilamentum sp. | reverse complement strand
TAGTCTCGGGTCGCCAAAATTCGAGTGCAACATGGGCCATGCCAGCTAAATAGGATTTGGGGCAAATAAGCAGCTCAATAATCAATTCGAATTGCTTCATTCGGATTGCTTCCACTTTTTGTGAAGTTCCGAATACCTTCAATGCCGTTTCTTCGTTCAAAAAATAACTATTCTGTTCCTGAAAATTAAGGATGTTGCTGTAAAAGTTTTCGGCTTCTGAAGTGTCGTGTATATGAATTCCAATATGGCGGAGCATGATTTTTCGTTTAAATAAAAGACACCCTGCTGTTGAAACAGGGTGTCGTACTTAAAAATATTTCGACTATTCTTCGTCCTTTTCCTGGTCTTCGTAGGTTTTCAGAAGAACTGTTTGAACATCGGTTGGTACTTGTTGGTACTCGTTGAATGTCATATTGTATGTCGCTTTTCCCGAAGTGAGCGAACTCAAAGCAGTTGAATAGCGATTCATTTCGGCAAGCGGAACGCGGGCTTTAATTTTCTGATAGCTGCCTTCGCTGTCCATTCCCATAACCACGGCACGACGTCCTTGAAGGTCGGTCATCACATCGCCCATGCGATCGGAAGGAACAATAACTTCAACATCGTAGATTGGTTCAAGAATTTTTGGGCCAGCATTTTTAAAGCCTTCTTTGAAAGCCTGACGACCAGCAAGTTTAAACGAAAGTTCGTTTGAATCGACTGGGTGCATTTTGCCGTCGTAAACATACACAACAATGTCGCGAGCATACGAGCCAGTGAGAGGACCTTCCTCGATTTTTTCCATGATACCTTTCAAAATGGCAGGCATAAAACGTGCATCGATAGCACCTCCAACAATACAGTTGTTGAAAACGAGTTTTCCGCCCCAAGAAAGAGGATGCACATCTGAGCCACGAACAGGGAATTCGGTAGTCCAGCTCATTCCATCGCGCCAAGGTTCAATCATCATGTGAACTTCGCCAAATTGTCCAGCACCGCCCGATTGCTTTTTGTGGCGATACATCGATTTGGCAGGTTTGGTAATGGTTTCGCGATACGGAATTTTGGGAGGATAAAGTTCGATAGGAACTTTTTCGATGGTTTCCATGTGCCATTTGGCGGCATTCATGTGCATTTCGCCTTGGCAACTAACAATAATTTGCTTAAGCTCTTTCGAATACTCAATCTGAATAGTCGGGTCCATTTTGCGAAGTTCGTTCAATGTAGCACCCAATTTTTCGTCGTCCGAAGTATTCATTGCCTTGATGGCGGTTCTGTATTTTGGGTTTGGATATTGTACTGGAACTATTTCAGTGTCGCTTGTTTTTGGATTGTTGAGTGTTTCGTTGGTGCTCGAGTTTTTGAGCTTAACAGTGGCAACGATATCGCCAGCCACAGCTTTTTCGAGTTTTTCGCGGTTTTTGCCGGCAACAGCAAACAACTGAGTAATTCTTTCCTTGGTGCCATTTGTACCATTAACCACATCAGAGCTTTCGCCAATTTCGCCAGCAACAATTTTTATAAAGCTAATTTCACCCAAATGAGGCTCAACAGCTGTTTTAAAGATGAAACCACAGAAAGGCTCCGATGTTTTGTAGTCGTATTCTTTTCCATCTTTCGATTTTAAAGGCATACCTTGATCGGGAGCTGGTCCAAATTTGGTTATAAAGTCGAGCAGACTGGAAGTTCCAATATTGTGTTTCGAGCTGGCGCAAAGCAATGGGAAAATATTGCGCTGAACAATACTCGATGCAAGCCCATGTAGCAATTCCTCTTCGGAAAGTTCACCGTTTTCGAAGAATTTTTCCATCAAAGCTTCGTCGCTTTCGGCAGCAGCTTCAATAAGAGCATTGCGCATTTCTTCGGCTTTGGCTTTGTCGGAATCGGGAATATCCATCACCTCTGGTTTTCCGCCGTTTGCTGGGAATTTCAGCATTTTTCTGCTTAAAACGTCAATCACCGAGTTGAAGCCAACACCGGTAGCAATAGGATACTGAACTGGCAAAACTTTGCTGCCAAACTGAGCCTGCAATTCGCGAACTACTTCGTCGAAATTGGCTTTTTCGTGATCGAGCTGGTTCATAACAAAAATGACAGGTTTGTTCATTCTTGTAAGGTTGCGCCAGCTAATTTCGGTTGTAACTTCAACGCCATTTTGCGCATTGATAACCATTCCTGCCATATCGCAAACAGTAAGAGCCGAAAGCACTTCGCCAACGAAATCGTCGAAACCAGGAGTGTCAATTATATTTATTTTTTTGCCATTATGCTCGGCATATAGCACGGTCGAAAAAACAGAGTTTTGTCTTTCAAGCTCAATTTCACGGTAGTCGGATACAGAGTTTTTGTCTTCAACGCTTCCACGACGATTGATTACACCACCTTCAAGTAGTAAACACTCGGCTAGAGTCGTTTTACCCGATTTGGCACCGCCTACCAGTGCGATGTTGCGGATATCTCCAGTCTGATACACTTTCATATGTTGTTCTGATTAAAAAGTTTCCGATTCAAAAATCTAAAAGAGCACAAAAATATAAATTAATTCCGATTGGAAAAACTGGAATGTGTAAAAAAATTTTTGCCCCCTATTATAATTGTTTTTAAGTACTCTGTTAAGATTTCTATTGTTATTGAAATTCTTATTCTATCCGCGGATCCGCCAGTGGTTGAACAAGATTGCTAAGTTTTGTAACAAGAGCAGTAATAGGAAAATAGCAGCTGGAAACTTAGCATTAGCAAAACAAAAATCCGAAAGCAAAAGTCAGTGTTAAAAATATTGTTTTCATTTTGCCTTGTTTAGGATAAGACGTTGAATATCGGCTACTATTTCAGTATGGTCGAATGCGAGTTTTGGCAGATTGTCGAACGAAAACCACTTGAGGTTTGCGGCATCGTCGCCGGCAATTGCGTTGTTGGGAATTTGATTCAATACCACCACAAAAATCATGGTAATGGTTCGTTGCCGCGGGTCGCGATTGGGATTGCTGTATGCGCGAAATTGTTGCAGATTGTCCACTTGCAGCCCAGTTTCTTCCATGAGCTCGCGTTCGACAGCTTGTTCGAGGGTTTCGTTTTCTTCGACAAAACCGCCAGGCAAAGCCCAACTACCAGCAAATGGATCGTGTTTGCGTTCGATAAGCAACAATTTCCATTGGTTGTTGTCGGAAACAAGCAATGCGGCATCGACTGTCATTGCTGGCCGTGGATATTCGTAGCAGTATTTCATGAAAACAAATTTACGAAACATATTTTCATTAGTTCATTATTGTCTTTTTTTATTATTTTAGCGATTATTTTCAGCAGAAAATTTTTTTTGGAATAAGGGTCGGGGTAATGAAAAGTGTATTGCAACCACAAAAACAAAAAACATGAAGTATTTATTGGGATTATTATTCTTTCCTCTCATTTCATTTGCTCAACAGACGAATATCGATTCCTCGCCTGCTGCATGGATGAGCAAAAGCAGAGCAATTGTAGTGCAAAGCAATCTGAATGCGTCAAAAAACATGATTCTTGGCGATACACTTTATATTCTGAACGATACACTTATAACTGGAAGCTGGTCGTTTGCGGGAACACTGATTGCATACGATACCGGCAAGGTTCTCATTCAAAATGCAACTGTGATTCTCCCGGGCGACATGGTGGTGTATGGCAACGATGCAAGGATTGATGTCGTAAATTCAACGGTGTGTCAACCGCAACAGTATTTTTACCAACGCTCGGTTGTAGCTGTTGGCTACGGGGTTTTTCGTGCCGAAAACAGTACCTTGAATTATAACAATCTGTCGCACAATATGGTGATTGGCGAAAATGGCTTGGTCGAACTTGTCGATGTTACCACTATTGGCTTCAGAACTTGTGGAATTAGCGGTCATGGTACAATCAATATCGATGGAATTAACGAAGCAGGCGAGTTTGTTATTTACGATTCGTCCGATATCAATATTCGCAATGCAAACACCGTTTTGTTGTGGCATCAATTCCCCGACGGAAGTTCACTTACACACACTTTTCCCGATGGCGACACATTGATTGCATACAACTTCAACTCATCAACACCTGGCGTGTCGGGAATTAGCTACGACATCGACATCGATTCGTGCACGCATGTGATGTGGGGTCTTATGCCCGAGCCCAATACCAACATCAATATCAGCAACAGTGCCATGCGCACCATCGGATTGTGGTTTACTGGTTCCGATTCGCTCGATGTTTCCGGTTTGGTGAATCAATCGAATTACGTCAATCAGACAATGAATATTAGCGACCGCACACTCACTTTGCAGAATACAACAGTTAAAACCTGGAGTCTTTATTCTTTTGATACTGTTTTTGTTGATGTTCACTCATGTATTGTTGGCGAAATTGGCTCGTATGGTTATTCTCAGATTTTTACCAATACTACCATGATTGATGGAAGTGGTGGTTACTTTTTTGCCGACGAACACAGCATTTGTTCGGCTGCTTTTTCTTCAACCACTACTGCTGTGCGTTCGCAACGCGATGGAATCATGATTTATGCCAACGGTAGTATTTTGAATGGAGCGGTTGAAGCGTTGAACGAAAGCGTACTCATTGTTGTTCAGAGCAGCTTGCCCCAAGATCCGATTTATCGCGACAATGCTTGCGCATGGTTTGCTATGATTGATGGACCTTACAATGCATATTACGGTCAGAATTATTCCATTTCGGGCTCGGCTTGGATCGACAAAGACACTGCATCAACAAAAATGGATTTCGATCATTATCAGCTTTTTTACAGTACCGACCAGGGCGTAAGCTGGATTGCCATCGATACACTGCGAACCATCGAGAAACGTCACGAATGGTTGGGCGATTTCAATACCGCATTGTTGCCATCGGAAGGTTCTTATTTGCTCAAATTGTCGCTCACCGACAATCAAACAACACCATTCACCATGGATGCGGTTGTTGCTTTGAATGTTTTACCTGCATATTTGGGCATGAGCGACGAAAACACGACTTTGAAACTATATCCCAATCCAGCAACAAGCCATATTTCTTTTGAGAGGGATTTACAATTCGATGTTTTTCGCATTTACAATACAACAGGGCAGCTTGTGAAAGCGGGTTTGGTGAACGAGAACAATACAATTGATGTTGAAAATTTACCGAATGGGTTGTATTTCATATCGTTGGAAGGTGAAAAATCGTACCAGAGTCGTTTTGTGAAGGAATGATTGTGGCAATTCGATTTTTCCATTTTCGGTTGGATGTTTGTACAGGAACTTACTACAAAAAATCGTGGATTTACAAGGCTTTGCTACTGGTTTTTTTTGTTGTAATTCTTTAACCAATGATAAATACTGGTTTCCAACTCTTTAACAATAGCATACGAAAACATTGACACCAAAACATGTCCCCTTGTTCAAAACCACTTATGCAAACATCTCAAATCTATCTCCAACAACCATGTGCCGATATAATATTACGTGGCATAAAAAAACAAATATCAATAAAAGCAATAATCGTTTCATAAAACAATATTTATAACAAATGTAAGTATATTTTTGAAATAATATGAATATCAAGCCATTATTGTTGAGCTTCTAAAAATCTTGTTTTTGCGTTCCTATCCAAGCGAATATAGAACATTAAAAAAGGCCAAACCATCCGATTTGACCTTTTTAATAAAAATATGCTGTTTTATTCAACAAGCAATTTGCCTTTGAAAGTTTCGCTTGAGCTTTTTATGCTCACAATGTAAGAGCCTGCGGTCAAATTCGAAACATCAATACTGGTGGTATTGCCCGAATGCACAAGGTTTTGGCTCATCACAACCTGGCCGCCCAAATTGATGACCTCGAGCAAATACTGGTCGTGTGGCAATGAGCCAAAATCGATGTTGAAATAGTCAACGGCAGGATTTGGATATATCAACACTTGTGCTTCTGGGTTGTTCAAACCAGTGCAAATGACAACATTGATGGTGATGGAATCCGATTTTGAGCAACCCATAGAATCGATTACCTGAACCAAATAGGTGGTGGTGTTGGTGGGTGTTGCTATTGGATTTTCAATGGTCGAATTGTTCAACGTAGCCGAAGGCGACCAAGAATACATGGCTCCATTCACTTTAGGAAAAGCGAGAGACCATTTGAAAAGGTTTCCATGGTAATCGGTTGAATAGTCTGCAACAACTATTTTCCAAGTTCCATTGGCGCTTCCTGTTAAATAGCTGATTGGTTGTGATGGGCTGTAATGCCCAGTATAAGGAGCATATCCATTGTAAAGTCTGGTTGAAGCGGTGTCGCTAATAAAAGTATGCAGCATATTGGCATCGCTGTCGCCGTCAGCGTAATCAAGAATGAAGATTTCTGAACTGTCGGGTGCAATCAGCTTTATTTCTATTTCGTCAATAATATCGTGCATCAAACTGTCGATGATTAAAAAGACGAGTTGGTTGGCGTTGTAGGGAAGACCACTTATAACAATACTGTCGGTTGAAAAGGCAATAGTGTCGGAAATGGGTGTTGTATGCGTCGATGAAAACACATTGTAGGTTGTAGGAATCATCAAATCGGATTGAACCAACAACTGAACGCTGCTTCCTTCGCAAATGGTTGAGCTGTCGGAACTTACAACAATGTTTGGAGCATAGGTGAGAATGGTTGCAAAGCTGTGAATGCTATCGTTTGGCAAAAACATGTCGGCATTGTTGCTGATGTATGCGCTGAAATGGGTGGTACCTCCGTCGGGTAAATTTACGTTGTGAATTACCACATCCATTGTGTCGTGGCTGGCCCACAAGCCTGAGTTTAAAGTGAACTGATATAAATCGTTGTTGGCTCCAGTTAGTGAGGTGTTAAAAACCACAGGACTGTTTGATAAATTGATGGTAGCCGATCCGTAATTAAGAACTTTTGCAACAATGGAATCGCCGCTTACATGGCAGCCTCTGTTTGCCGAGATGGGATTTGTAACTTCGATAAGTTTCACATCGTTGAGAAAAGCGGTGTATTCGTCGGCACCCATATCGGGGTTCGCACCAGCTGGCCTTGGTTGTCCATCGATGTCGGTTGCAATTCCCAATGCAGGATCGCCCAAATTGTCAAAGTATGACGAATATACGTGCATGTCGGTGCTGTTGTAAAAATCGGGGTTTCCTTCAATTGAATGCATGTTGATGGTGGTATTGCCTGCCTGCCATGCCGATAGTGAGGAAAATAAATTTGCTCCGTCTTTAAAACAGTTTGTA
>DYON01000136.1 GCA_020720525.1 Acetofilamentum sp. | reverse complement strand
GAATCTGTGCTAAAAAACTCTAATTTTTTCATACAAATATGTTTTAATGTTTATTTCACACCGCCTACTCTTTTCCCGCTTTTCGGCTTCCGCGTTTTTAGTGTTTCAAAGTATTAATCAATCTAAAAATTGAAATGTTACTGATGAACGATAAATTTTTACGTGTTTGTTTTGTCCGACATCAAAAAAATGCTACATTTGCCAATGTTTAATGTGTTTTTCGTGCAAATAATCACATTATTCATATTAATTGTGTGAAGTATGGACATTTTTCGTCAGGGTATCAACAAGCTGAGTGCATGGAAAAACAAGCCAAACCGCAAGCCTTTGGTGCTTCAGGGCGCTAGGCAAGTTGGAAAAACTTGGTTGATGAATCAATTTGGCAAAGAACAATTTGAAAGTGTAGCCTATTTCAATTTTGAAGAGCAGCCAGAACTGAAGCCATTCTTTGAGGAAACAAAAGACATCGGTCGCATATTGAGCAATTTGTCGCTTGTGTCTGGAAAACCGATCGATAACAATTCAACGTTGATTATTTTCGATGAGATTCAGGAGTGTAATGATGCGCTCAATTCGCTGAAATATTTTTGTGAAAAAGCTCCCGAATATTGTGTTGTCAGTGCAGGTTCGCTGCTGGGTGTAGCTATGAGCAGCGGCAACTCATTCCCTGTTGGAAAAGTAGATTTCATGACATTGTATCCGTTAAACTTTCAGGAGTTTTTATCGGCAGCAGCACCCGATCTGATTGCTGTTATTGACAAGCTCGACCTGACGGAGCCTATTCCCGAAATGTTCTACAACAGTTTGCTCGAACAGTTTAAACGATACTTTATTTCGGGTGGAATGCCTGAAGCTGTTGTGGCGTTGCTTGATAATCAGAGCATAGACGAAACGCAGGAAATACTTCAAAACATTTTGAATGCTTATGCGCTCGATTTTTCAAAACATGCACCTGCAAACGACTTTCACAAAATTAATTACATCTGGTCGTCGTTGCCATCGCAACTTTCGCGAGAAAACAAAAAGTTTTTATATCAGACGGTGAGGCCTGGAGCGCGTGCCAGAGATTATGGAAATGCTTTAGAATGGCTCAAAAATGCTGGGTTGATTTATAAAATACATAAAGCTACTGCACCCCGATTGCCGCTGTCGGGCTACGACGATTTAAGCTCATTTAAAGTCTATATGAACGATGTGGGTCTTTTACGAAGGCTGTCGTTGTTGAATCCAATTGCTGTAGCAGAAGGGAACAGGTTGTTTACTGAGTTCAAAGGTGCTTTGACCGAGAATTATATTTTGCAAAGTCTAATTCGGCAATTTGAGGGAATGCCACGATATTGGTCATCGGGAAATATGGCTGAGGTCGATTTCCTCATTCAACATGGAAATGATATTATTCCTGTAGAAGTAAAATCGGATGAAAACATCAGAAGTAAAAGTCTTTCCGTGTTTCGAAAGACTTTTTCACCTCGACTTTCTTTGCGCTTTTCGTTGCGAAATATGAAAATGGATAATGGTGTTTTGAATATTCCATTATTTTTGGCTGATTACACACTTGATTTGATTCATTTAAATAATAGTCAATTCTAAGCTAACAATTGTGTCGGTTTTTTTATGTAAGTTTGTCCCAATGAAATCGGATATTTCTTTGCAAATTCTTCAACAAGCCGTAGCGAGTGGAAATCATTCGGCTTTCGAGAGTTTGTATGCATTGTATCGCACTGAATTTATCCGTTTTGGTTGCAACAAAACTGGCTGTAGTACCGAAGAATGTGCCGATGCTTTTCAGGAAGCCATTGTGGCTTTGTATGAGAACATACGAGAAAAGCGACTATTGGAGCTTCATAGCTCTATAAAAACGTATATTTTTACAATTGGCAAATTCAAATTGCTCAATCTGATAAAGAAAAAATCGCTTCATAGTAACTTTTGCTCTCATGAATTGATTAATGGGAATACAATTGATTTCAATTCGATGGAAAAGAAAAGCGAAACCGACCAATTAATTTATCGTGCAGCTGAGATTTTAAAAGATTTGAGCAGCGATGAGCGAAATTTGCTTCAGCGTTTTTATATCGAAGATCAGTCGCTCAAAACAATTGCAGATGAATTGGGAATAAGTGAAGGGGCCGTTCGTAAACGAAAATTCGATGTATTGAAAAAGCTATCGAAGAAAATAAGTGGTGGTTTTCTGAGTTTTACTGGTACATTATGATTGATGAATACAGCGATATAGAGAAAATTGAACAGTTTCTGCTCGGAAAAATGGGGGCAGAGGAGGCTGCTATTTTCGAGAATCGGATTGCCGAAGATGCCAGTTTAAGGAAAGAACTGTTTGCTTTTGATGCCATCTTGAAAGCCTTGCGCAACCACGATAGCGAATTATTCAAGCAGAAATTGAGGGATAGAGAAATGCTCATTGCAAATAGACCAATAAGTTTCTTTCGGAAGTATCGGTTTGCAATGGCCGCTTCGTTGTTGTTGCTTCTATCAATTGGTGCTGCAATATTTGTATTTTCAGCGCGTACGCCATTGCACGAAAAGCTTGTTGTATTGTACAAGCCCATCGAGCCCGGTTTGCCGGTATTGATGGATAATTCCGATTCGAGGAGTATAAGCGATGCCATGAGTCTTTTTCAGGATGAAAAATTCGAAGAATCGTTGTTGCTTTTCGATGGGTTGCTGGCCGAAAAACCAGCAAACGATACCTTGCTTTTTTTTGATGCTTTGTGCAATTTTGAACTCGAAAAATATAGCGAAGCACAGAAAAAGCTCGAAATGGTTTTGAGTTGCGAGAATTCGGTTTGGATTGAAAAAAGTGAATGGTGGCTTGCACTTTCGTTTTTGTCGCAAAACGAAAAAGCGAAATCGAGGCTATTGTTGCAAAAGATTGAAGCTGAAAAAGGGCATCTTTTTAATGAAAAGGCAGGCCAATTGCTTGTAGAAGATTATTTTTTGTCGAATTAATCTTGTGTTGTAAAAGATTTCTTTTTTCTGATTTTTCTTGCAAACACAATTCCTGCAAAAATGGCAAAAAAGCTAGCAAGTATCGAAAACGCAACAATAAAATAATTTGTTTTTTGTTTTAAGCGAATACTGATGTTGTCGCCCTTACATTGTAGCGAAGCCCAATAAAAAGGATGTGCCATTTCGGGATGTTCGCTCCGAAATTGAATTTTTGCTTTTTGCAAAGCCTCCTGTGTTGGAAAACCTTGGTCGAGATAGTCGTAAAAATTTTGCATGATAAGTGCCGAAGCTTTGTCGTCAACTTTCCACAACGAGCTTATGCTTGCTGGGGTTCCTATCATTGCAAATTCTCTAGCCATGTTTTGTGAACCTTCGTAGGTTTTAATTTCTCCTTGTGCACTTTCGCACATAATTAAACATGCTAAAACTGGTGGATTTTTAAATGTCGATACAAAATCGGCAGGCAATAGTGTACTATCGTTTATCAGCAGCGTAGGTTTCATTCTTGCGCTGTCGAAATATCCATGGGCGCTTATGTGCAGCACAAAATTTTGCGAAAAACCTTCATGGTCGATGCGGTTGGGATCTGTTGATTTGTACCTGTTTTCGATGTTTTCGCAAAGTCGTTTGTTGAACAATAAGTGACGATTCTTTTTGTAGTTGGGGCTTATTATCGACAAATTTGCATCTGTTTCGGTAATGTTTTTTTTGAAAATAGGATTGATAAATATCGAAAACCGGTGCTGAATTGTAAAGTCGTCGCCCCAAAAGTGGTTTTTATTTGAACTGTTGGGTAGAAAAGCATCGTAGGGTAGCTGAGCAAATGGTCCATTGCCCGTAATATGAATAGTATTCTTGCCATGAAGGAATTTTTCAATGGGTTTTGCAAGTATGTTGTAGTGGGCATTAAGGTCGATGTAAACCGAATCGTTCATTGAACTCAGATGCTTCATCAGCTTGAATTCTTCGAGCTGCAATTTATTTTGTTCAATATAACTCACTTCTCCGTCCGATACGATAAGAATTAGCAAAGGATTGAATTTTGAAGAATAGTAATCAACTATAACTTCTTGAGAATTGGTGGTGGCTTTAATATTCTCGTTAATCAAGCTCCGCATTTTACTGTCGTTAAATTCATCGATATGTATGATGGAACTTTTTATTTTTATCAAGTCGATGTTTTTCGATAATTGACTGTGGTAGAATGCATCTGTTAGGTATTTTCGATTTTGGGTGCGTTTGAAAAGTTCTATTTCTGCATAGATAAGTGCATCGAATTGAAATAGATTGTAAACTTGAAATATGGTTCCAACATGTTGTGTTTTAAGTTTCGCTATGAGTTTTTTGAATGTTGTGTACGATTTTAGAGCATTTCGATACATTTGTTCAAGTAGTGCGATGGAAAACGACTTTTGATAAAGGAAATGGAGATATTTGTTTTTGAATTGACGAACCTGAAGTATATTTGATTGACTGAAAAGATATGTTTTTTCGTCGTGCGAATCGATGTTTTCTAAGTATTGAATTGATGTATCGGTATAATTTAAGCATTTTGTAATTATATCGTCTGTGTGATTCAGGCTGTAATCGGTTACGAGGGCTTTGGTAAAATACAATGTTGAAAGCAACATCGGATTAGGATTTGATGCCAGAAGCAATTCCTTTTCTTGATTATAAAAATACTCGGCCTTTCTATAATACTCCTGCTTTTTTGTAGGGTTTATTTTTTGGTTGAGAAGAGCAAGATCGGTATTAAGATTCGCTTTATCGTGAACAAAAACATGCAAATAGTATTTTGTAAGCGGGTGCTCAATGAGTATTGCTGAGTCTAATTTCTCAATCACGTGTTCTCCATATTGCTCATAATCAAGAGTGTAAGTTTTAATTTTATAAGCGTAAATATACGTTCTGTAAATTTCAGGTATATCAATGCTGTTCCAATCGCTAACTGATAGTGCCTTGGTTAGTTGAATAGCTTTTCTTGAATAGTTCAATGCCGAATCAACAGAAATGATGAAATTGTAATATTTGGCAATTTTGCAATAGCTTTCGGCTTGAAAACAGGGCTTGTTGGGTAGCCACGCTTTTTTGAGTTTCAACGATATATTCCATACTTTAAGGGCTTCTTCTATGTCGCTTAGAAAAAACAAAATGTCTCCTTTATAATCAATTGCTTTCAGAAATTCAATGGTGTCGGATATTTGGGAGCGAAATTGTGATTGAAGTACTTTTTGGTTGACTTTCACCGCTTCGTTGATGTGGCCTCTTTTCAGGTATAAAAATGTGAGTTTGTTGTTGATGATAATTTCGCTGGCGTTGTTTTGTGCTGTTTTAAATATAGAAGATTGCAGCGAATCAATTTCCGTGTCTATTTGGAGCATTTGACCGTTTGCCGCAAGGGTAAATCCCAGAAAAAAAATAAAAAGTAATTTTTGCTTCATAAATATCTATTATTGATGGTAGTTATTAAACTTTCCATTCAATCATTTCACCCCCATAAACAATCCGTCACCAATTGGCAGAATAAGTCGGCTGTTCCATTCCAACTCTGCGGCATCGTTCAAGAATTGCTTAATTCCATTTAATTCTTTGCTAGGCTTGGCGTTTTTGTCGGTAATTTTCCCTCCCCAAAAAACATTGTCGGCCAGCAAAATGCCACCACTATTCAACAATCGATAGCATTTTTGAAGATACAATGGATAGTTTTCTTTATCGGCATCGATGTAAATCATATCGAAAAGTGTAGTATTTCCAGCGCTGAGCATTTTGTCCAAAACTATAGAGGCGTCGCCAATATGAAGCTCTATTTTGTTTTCGAGATTGGCCAATGCAATGTTGTTGCGGATACGTTGTTCGAGTTCGGCGTTTTTTTCAATCGCAATCAATTTGCCTTCGGTAGCCAAACCACGAGCCATGCAAATGACCGAATAGCCTGTGAATGTGCCGATTTCCAATATTCGTGTCGGTTTTCGTAGCTGCGCAATCGATGTGAGCAATTTTCCCTGCAACTCGTTGGTGAGCATTTGTGGATACATCACATTTACCCAAGTGTCGCGATAAATAGCTTTCAGTACTTCATCAGTTTCTATGCTGTTTTCGAGACAAAATTCTTCGTTGTTCAATTCAAAATGGCTCATTTTATTCAAGAATTATCTGACTGTGGCTTTTGAAATCGAGAAGCTGCGAACACATTAGGTTCACGTCGCTGCGGGTTATTTGTCGCAATTCCGCAAGCAGTTTTTCTGGTGCTACGATGTTGCCCGAGTACTGAAAATGTTTTGCATGAAACATGGCTTCGTTGAGTGGATGTTCGAAAAACATGACGTATTGACTTTCGGTCATGCGTAAAATGTTCTCGAATTCAGTTTCGCTTAAACCGTTTTTAGCATAATGTCCGAATATGGATGTGATAATCGATAAAGCCTGCTTCTTGCGCTTTTTGTCGCATGTAAAGTAGGTATAAAACACTCCGTAGTGCTGATAGCTTTGCATGGCAGCTTCTACGGAATAGGAAATACCTCTTTTTTCGCGCAATTCGAGATTCAGAACCGAGCTCATGGCGTTTCCTCCCAGAAAATTGGCGAGTAAGTATGCAGGCAATTGCTGTGTATGATTGTATGCTGGACCCGATACGCCTGCAATAATGTGTGTTTGACTTACTTCGTCGCTGAGTTTTTTTATTTTTTGAACCGGCAATGCAATTTCGGCTGTTTGGTTTGCAATTGGCGGTTGATAGTTGTGTTTTCCAAAATAGGAATTCAAAATCGAAGTCGTTTCTTGTTTGGATCGGCTGCTAACAATGGCTATGTGAAAACTGCTTTTCACTTTCTGATAGACCATGTTCAATTGGTCGAGCGAAATGCGGTTGACCGATGCTATGGTGCCTAAAATGTTGTGACTCAGATTCACTTTTCCAAACATCATTTTTTCAAACTCGTCGTATATGTATTCTGCTGGGGTATCGCGATAGCTTCTTATTTCGTCGGCAATTACCCGTTTTTCTTTTTTAAATTCTCCTTCATCGAAAACCGAATTGTAAACCACATCGCTCATAAAATCGGCAATTTGTGGCAGAAATTCGTCGGGATACGATACATGCAACACCATGCTTTCTTTGGTGGTGAAAGCATTGAGGTCGGCACCCAATTGTTCAATACCGCAGAGCAAATCGAGATAGGAGCGCGTTTTGGTTCCTTTGAATAGCATGTGTTCGAGCAAATGCAAGGCGCCGTGGGCATTTTCGGGATC
>DYON01000135.1 GCA_020720525.1 Acetofilamentum sp. | reverse complement strand
AGAAAAACACCCTCACTTGCACATTTCCAGTATGCACCACAGGGTTACCCATCGACATACAAAAACCCAATAGTAAGTATTTGAGTATTGTCGGCATTCGATATATTTACGAACATGCGCCCGAAATTTACATCAAAGAGTTATTACCTCGCCTTAGTGCACGGTTTAGAGTTGAATCACAGGGAACACAGTTTAGAGAAATTGCACACTCAATACGAAATGAGAATAGCAACAACCGTAACAACGCAAAACGGTCGATTGAAAAAAGGTTGCAACAACCGATATTGTTTGATTTAGCGGAAGTGTTTCGCCCCGACATTTTGCAAAGAGCTGGGATTATCTAAAGTAGAAACAAATAGAAAAAATGGCAAAAAGACAAAAAACAGGCGGTCGGGGTGCTGGTACTCCCAACAAAACAACCGAACAAATACGGGAATCGATACAAAAAGCCCTCAATTTTATTGACGGTAATGAAACCCAGTTTAAAAGGGACATTAATGCACTTTCACCAGCGGAGCGATTAAAGTTATACGTTTCCTTGTTGGAGTATGTACAACCGAAATTAGCACGTACAGAAATGGCAGCACAGTACCAGCATGTACAGAGTGAAGATACCGAGTTCACCGTCAATATTATCAATGGTAGGAAGAGGGATTAACTTTGATACGCAAAAAGTGGAATGATTTGACCCGAGAAAAAAGTACCCAACAATCTTCAAAAAGTGGTTTAAGTGAGTGAACCGATTTTTTAACGGTCATAATGCACTCGATAAATAACGGAAAATAATTGCGATTTATTAAAAACTGTCAACGAATCTGTCAACATGCGGTTACAAAAACGCCCGAATATATTTGACAAACAGGCTGTTATGTGTTGTAAAAAGTAGCCCCGATAGGAATCGAACCTATATTTAAAGTTTAGGAAACTTCCGTTCTATCCATTGAACTACGGAGCCATGGCGCAAAGGTACAAAAAAGTAAACGAATTTTGAAAGACCCTCTTTTGTTCGTTCAATAGGAAAATTCAATGATGGTGAGGTTTTATTGAATTTGCTTGTTTTGAAAAGCCACCGAAGTTGAATTGGATAGAATCCATGGAAAATTCAACCATATTTCATGTTGGCAAATTGCAACAAAACACCAACTATCAGGCAAATAAGTGTATGCTTGATGTTTAGAAAAGCCTAACAAGCCTTGTGTAAGGAGCTTTTTCAACAAAAAACAGCAATCAAGCTTTTTTGAAAATTCTTTGTTTCAAAAGTTGTAGTTTTGTTTTTTTAAAAGCGATTATGCAAAAAACACTCAGGGCTATTGTTTTTGGGCTATTGATATGGATTCCGCAGTTAATCCAAGCACAGTATTATGTTTTGGGCGAAGATGCTGCTCATCAAAAGTGGTATTCGATCGAAACCGCGCATTTCAGTTTCGTTTTTCCCGAATCGTTTCTGAATCGTGCACAAGAGCTTGCCAATCAGAGCGAAAAGTATTATGCATCTATCACCAAATCGATAAGCAGATATCCCAAGAAAATCCCTGTGCTCATTCACACAGGAGGTGTTGTTGCAAATGCGTATAGCTTATGGACACCCGAGCGAACAGAATATTTTATGACACCCAATCAAAACAATTACGCTCAAAATTGGTTGTTGCAGCTCATTGTTCACGAAGACAGGCACATGATTCAGATGGATAAACTCAACCAAGGTTTGACAAAAATACTTCAAATTCCATTCGGACAGCAATCGACTGCGCTTACATTGGGCTTGTTTATGCCTATGTGGTATATGGAAGGCGATGCTCTTACCACCGAAACTGCTTTTAGCGAAAGCGGACGCGGTCGTATGCCCGTTTTTGAAATGAAAATGAAAGCACAGATTCTTTCGCAAGGATTGTTTTCGTTCGAAAAAGCCAGCTTAGGTTCCTACAAACAATATGTGCCCGATCAATACTATTTTGGGTATTATTATGTGGCTCAGAGTCGAAAATATTATGGACCATCGTTGTGGGACAACGCCATCAACAACAGCGCTCGCAACTGGTGGAAATTGAATCCGCTTTCGAATTCTTTCAAAAAGCAAACAGGTTTAAACAAAAAGCAACTGTATCGGAAGTTTTTTCTCGACCTGAAAGACGAATGGCTCTTGCAATCTAAATCGGCTCCCACGGCTAAATACAATACTGTTCCAACACCAACGCCAAAAGTTTACACGCATTACAAATTTCCAAAATACATCAACGATTCCACAATTGTTGCCGAAAAAAGCGGAATGGACAATTGTGCATTGTTTGTGAAAATAAACGTCAACACTGGCGAAGAAAAAAAGCTTTTCAAAGCCGGATTCTACGCCAGCGAAGAATTGCCGCTTACCGATCCCATTCCCGTTTTGTCGAACAGCCCTGGCTCGTGGACAACCGATAATCTCAGCATCAATGGAAACTGGATGACGTGGGCAGAAAAAAAGCTCGATCCGCGTTGGGAGCATGTTTCGTATTCGGTAGTGATGAAATACAATTTCGAAACAGATAAAACAGTTCAGCTAACTCATAAAACCAAGTATTTTAGTCCAGTTTTTTCGTCTGATGGAAGCAAAATGGCTGTGGTCGAATTTCTATCGGATGGAGTTTGCAATATTGTTGTTATTAATGCCAAAAGCGGCGAAGAAATAAACAAGTATCCATTGTTGGCAGGCTATTTTGCAATGACTCCTGCTTTTTCGCCCGATGGAAAAAAGATTGTTTGCATCACTCAAAAGCCCGACTTAAAAGGACTCGAAGTAATTGATTTAGCCAGTGGCGTGTGGACCGAAGTCCTGAAGCCAACAGCTGCCGACATCACAACTCCAATATGGAAAGCAAGTGGAATTTATTTCAATTCGTCGTGGAGCGGAATCGACAATGTTTATAAGCTGGATGCTGAAACGGGAGATGTTTTTCAGATAACATTCGACAATTATGGAGCCTACAACATCGATTTTGGTCCTTCGGGAAAACAATATGTTTTTTCGTCGTACCAACCCGAAGGATTTGTTTTAAAGACGGGTCGTACCGACGAAATTCGTCCCTTATCACTCGATTCGGTAGGCAATTTAGACATTGATCTTACACCGATATATGTAGAACAGGAACAATTGTTTATGCCCGACAGTTTGTGGAGCGATTCGGTTTATAAAATCGCAAAGTTTCGGCGCGGATTGCATTTGTTCGATTTGCATTCGTGGTTGCCCGTTTCTATCAATACCGACAACTATTCGCTTATTCCTGGTGTTTCGGTTTCGTCGCAGAATTTATTGTCAACATCCATTTTCACAGCAGGCTACGAATATCTCACCAACGAGCAAACTGGCCGTTTTTATGCAAACTGGCTTTATTCGGGCTGGTATCCAACATTGGCTATAAAAGGTTCGTTTGGAACACGACGTGGTTTGGCCGAGTTTTCGGGTTCTACCGACGATTATTTGTTCAACGAATCGATGGGTGGAATTGAAATTGGTTTGCCATTAAAAACAACGGTGCGCAATTTCTTTCAAAAATACCATTTCAATACATCGCTGAATTGGTATCATCTCGATCCTTATTTTATGGGGCCAACATTTGCGCCCATCACCAATGTTCCTCAGGGAAATGCAATTACAGTTGAGACACATTTCGATATTTCGAATCGCGAAAAAACTGTTCTACGCGACCTACAACCACGCTGGGGACAAGATTTTAGCATTACTTTAAGCGAATGTTTGCCTAGTGATGTCGATTTGGGCCGACAGTGGAACATGACAGCCAAATTGTTTTTTCCGGGGCTGGCTCGTCATCATAGCTTGAGTGTGGATGGAGGCTACATAAGCAAAACATCAGGTGTTTTCACTTTCAGCGACGAGTTTGTTTTTCCACGCGGATACCATCAGTTGTTTGTTACAAATGCACAAAAAGTTGGCTTGAATTATCGCTTTCCAGTATGGTATCCCGATTTCAGTATTGGTTCGCTGTTTTATTTTAAGCGGTTGAAGTTGAATTTGTTCTACGATTATGCCAACACAGAGCTGAATGGATCGAAGAGCATTCTTACAAGTACTGGCTGCGAATGGACTTGCGACACCCACGTGTTTCGATTTTTTATTCCACTCGATATCGGTTTTCGCTACGCCTATTTGCCACGCTTAGAGCAAAGCAAATTCGAGTTTCTGCTGGGCATTAATTTTTCAGGGTTTTAGAAACAATTTGAATGACAGTTGTTTATCGTGTTTTGTTTTTGTGAAATAATAAAACTGCTGTCATGCTTACACCACCAGCAAAACCAGTTTTGATAGTGGTGCCTGAATGATGTATTCTGTTGCAGAGGTAAATAGACGTTTTCAAGTCCTTACATTCTCAAACAAACTTCACCTCGGTGATTCCTTCGCCACCAAACTCAAGTGCAGCGTCTTTGTATTCGAGCATGTCTTTGTATTGGTTTAGGTGTTTTCGGATGACCGTTCTCAGAATGCCATAGCCTTTTCCGTGCAGAATTGAAAAAGAGCGCACACCGCTTAGCAATGCATCGTCGAGAAATTTCTCAAGCTCGGTCAATGCTTCCTCGGCACGCATACCTCTAAAATCGAGGGTGTGAAGAGCTTCTTTTTTCTCGGCAACAACATGAATTTTCTTTTTGCTTGGTGCAGGCTTTGTGTTGTTTTTTGGAACCAAAGTTAGTCGGTCGTGGCTCACTGTAATGGCTGCATTTGTGAATTGTACTTTCACCTTGCTGTTTTTGATTGATACAACATCGCCAACATCGCCACTTCCGTCCAATCGCACTCGATCGCCAACAACCAATGGCCGCACAATAGTTTTTTCGACAGGCTCCTGCTTTTTCATGGGCAGTGGCTCAATTATTTTTTCGCTTTTCTTCACCAGCGAAGCAGCTTTTTCTTCAAAATCTTTACGAATGGCTTTCACCTTCTCTTTTTCGGTATGCTCTTGCTTGATGTCGCGAATGGTTTTCTCGATAAGCGCATTCACGTCTTGCAGAATAGTTTTGGCTTCGTTTTCGGCCTTAACAAGTATAACTGCTCGTTTTTCCTGCAAACTTTTGTTTAGACGTTCGTATTTTTCAATCAGCTCGGCCACAAATTCTTCGCCTACTTCAATCTGGCGGCGTCTTTCGTCGAGTTTCACCTTTTCGTTTTCGAGGTCTTGAACCATCTTTTCCATTTCGATGCGCCCTTGACCAATTTTGGTGGTTGCATCCGAAATCGCTTCTGCCGGAAGACCGATTGAACGTGCAATTTCGATAGCAAAAGAACTTCCAGGTTTGCCGGTGGTGAGTTTATAGAGCGGCTTGAGTTGTTCGTTGTCGAAAAGCATGGACGCATTTGATACTCCAGCATGGTTGGCGGCAAACATTTTCAGGTTGAAATAGTGAGTGGTTACAATTCCATACAATTGTTTCTGGTTGAGAATTTCGAGCACTGCTTCGGCAATGGCTCCACCGCTTTCGGGTTCGGTTCCGCTTCCAAATTCGTCGATCAGAACTAAGGTTTTTGCATTGCCAGTTTCGATAAAGCGTCGCATATTTAGCAAATGCGATGAATAGGTGCTGAGGTCGTTTTCAATCGATTGCTGATCGCCAATGTCGGTAAGAATTTGCTCAAATGCTTGCATTCGTGTTCCTTCGGCTGCTGGAAGCAAAAACCCGCACTGAAACATGTACTGCATCAGACCTACTGTTTTCATGGCAACCGATTTTCCTCCAGCATTGGGACCACTTATAATTAATATTCGCTGGTCGGGGCGCAATTCAATATCGAGTGGAACAATTTTTTTCTTTTGTCGCTTGAGCGATTCTTCGAGCACTGGATGCCGAGCTTGCATCAAAACAGTTTCGTTGTTAACTGAAAATGCAGGCATTGTGGCTTGATGGCTCATGGCCAATTTTGCTTTGCCCCTGATGAAATCGATTTCGCCTAAAAAATCAATATTGCTGAGCAATTGTGGCGTTGATGGCCTGATGTCGTCGGCCAAAGTAATCAAAATGCGATGAATCTCGCGCTTTTCTGCGTATTCGAGGTCTTGAACTTCGTTGTTGAGCTCAAAAATCTCGATGGGTTCAATATAAACTGTTTGCCCAGTAGCCGATTCATCGAGAATTACGCCTTTGATAGAGCGTTTTTTAGCAGCTGGAACAGGAATTACCAATCGACCACCACGCATATTCAGATTGGCATCGTCGTCAACCAAACCTTTCTCTTTCATGCTTTTCAGCATGGAATGTATGTTTTTCTCTATTTTGCGACGCTGGCTCACAATCGATTTGCGAATTTCGGCCAATCGTTCCGAAGCATTGCTGCGAATTTCGCCAGTTTCGTCTAAAATTTCGCCAATGCGTTTTCCGAGTGCACGATCGAATTGTTGTTCTGAAACCCATGTTCCCAACAGGGGCGACTTCTCATCGTTCTGACGAAACAAAGCTGCCAAATCGTTCATCTTTTCGATGATGAATGCAATAATTTGCAGTGTTTCAATTTCGATTGGCGTTCCATGGGTTTTGATGCGTGCGAGTTCTTCGCGAATATCGTCGAATGCAAGAGCAGGCAATCCTCCTTGGTATTCGAGAATGTATTTCATTTCTGCCGTGAGCGCAAGTGCTCGTTCAATTTGCGAAGCCCGATTGGAGAAAAACTCTCCAGTTGCCAATTCGCGCCCTACAGGAGTAAAGCAGTCGGACAGTAATTTGCTGCGAATTTCGGCAAACCCGAGCGATGATTCTATGATTTCAAATGTGTTCAAGGCAATTTTGAAGTTGTGGTTTGCCCCCCTATTAATCGGACAATTTTATAGTTGGTTAAACAAAAGTACAAAAACTTGCGTAATTTTGTACCAGCAAGGAACTTCCCTTTGGCTCATAATATCCGATAATTATGAGTAATGGATTTTTAGTCTGAATTTGATAGTTCTGCATTTCTTATTGATTTTCGTTTCAATTTGGTCGTTTTGTCAGCATTTCTAAAATACTATTGGCAACATGTATGCATTAGAAGCGTGCAATCGTTGATGATTGTAAAAACAACATATCGCAATTTCAATTGGCGGGTTTAATCACGAAATGACGAATTATAAGCTCAAATACCTTAACCATTACAGCAAACCTATTTGCAATTCAGCAAGCAGAATCACAAATATCACGAATTGATTGGCTATATTTTTCAATTTGAGATAACCACGAATTATTCGAATTAGAAGCCGAAGTACT
>DYON01000134.1 GCA_020720525.1 Acetofilamentum sp. | reverse complement strand
GAAATGACAGGATTAACAAAGGAGCAAATTGATGAACTTTAAACGTAAAGTTTTAAATTTGCATCAACGTAAGCAAGAAAAAAAAACAACCTTGTGACACTTGACAGTTAACCACACAGCTGTATCCCAAAGCTATACTGCCCATTCAATGCTACTCGAAATTGCTGAAACATTTCTTTTTTTTTACAAATATAGGAAAATATAGAAATACAATGCAATTTTGTGTCGGATTTCTCAAAACCTGATTCAAATCATCTTTTGTTTCTAATTTAAACCAATTTTTGTAACTTTGTAATCGAAATTATTTTACTACCATGGAAATTTTCATTCCACTACTACATACTGCCCTTACGCTCACTGGAATTGTGCTGGTAATGATGCTTCTGATTGAATATTTCAACATTCAGACCCGAGGTAAATGGTTAAACTCGATTCAAAAACGTCCAGCAGGACAAATTTTCTTCGGAACGCTCATGGGGCTTTTGCCTGGTTGTTTCGGTACTTTTTTCGTGGTGTCGCTTTTCACACATGGCAATATTGGTTTTGGTGCTCTCATTGCCACCATGATAGCTACTTCGGGCGAAGAAGCTTTTCTCATGTTTTCTATGTTTCCCGAGAAAGCTCTAATCATTCATGGCATTCTTCTATTAGTAGCAATTGGCGCAGGTTTTTTGGTTCATTTTCTTTTTCGCAAAAAGACATTTTCGCCCGCCAACCGTCATTTTGAAATTCACGAAGACGATCGCTGTGCCGAAACCTGCAACAGCGGAATTCTCTACAATCTCAGAAACATTTCGTTTCAGCGGGCAGCAATCATTTTTGGCTTGTCGCTTATTATCATCAACCTTGTTGCTGGACATGCGCATGGCGGCGAAGAAGAACATGCCGAAGGGCTCAGTCATTTTCATTTCGAAGAAATACTCACCTACATTTTCGCAGGGCTATCGGCTCTAACACTTTTTCTCATTCTTCGTGTACCCGATCATTTCATCAACGAACACCTTTGGGGACATGTTATCAAGAAACACTTTCTTCGTGTTTTTTTGTGGACATTTGGAGCTCTCATTCTGATAGAGCTAGCGCTTCCCGAATTAAATGCTGAAAATTGGATTAAAGAAAATCCTTTGTATTTGTTGCTTTTTGCTTCGCTGCTTGGGCTTATTCCCGAATCGGGACCGCACATGGTATTTGTAACGCTTTTTGCAGGAGGCTATATACCCATAAGTATTTTAGTGGCTTCGAGTATTGTGCAAGACGGTCATGGAGCATTGCCATTGCTTGCCGAATCGCAACGCAGCTTCATTTTTGTCAAATTAATCAATCTGGCTGTTGGTCTGGCAATTGGATATGCAATGTTGCTGGCCGGATTTTAAATAACCGGCTAAATTTCTATTGAGATTAAAATTCTTCACCCAACCGCAAAGGTCGACGGCTTTTGCGTAGAGAAAAGGCACTGAGAAATATTTTTGAAAGCCGTGAGCTTTGCAGCTACCATACTTCTAATGACACGAATTCTTATTTGGCTCATTAGCTGTGTGTTACAAAACCCCAAAAGCCGCCCTTCCCTGCCTGCCTTGGCGACAGTCAGGCAGGGATACAAAAAAATCAACGCAAATTTTCTTCTTGGAGCGTTGATTTTTTCACTCAGGGTGACTTTTGGGGTTTGTCATTTGTTTTTAGGTTGCAAAACCAGCTTTGTTAGTGGTCTATGCATGACAGCAGTTTTTATTATTTCAGAAAAACAAAAACATACAAACAGCTGTCATTCAAAGTGTTTCGTGGCTAATGAGCGTAAATAACGCCACGAAAAGTATCGAAGAATGACGATGGAAATTAACTGTTCTGCACATTGGACAGACATTTCCCATAGAACTCAGATTGAAAACAAGCTTTCTACTTCGATTTCAACACTTCAACCACAGTTTTATTATCTCTGCGGTTGGCAAAACCTATTTCTTTTGATTCAGAAAATTGTTTCTTTGGAAAAGAATGCGTGTTAACCTTTTAAATCTTCGCGTATGAATCCGGAAACTTCTACTATTGAACGGCCTGCAATCGTCAAACAGATTGGTCAAATGACCATTGTGTTTTCGGCATATATGATTTTCACCAACTCAATAAGCTATCTGTTATGGACATTCGTATTTCCGCTACTGGAACCATCGATGAGCGACCTTGGAGCCATTAGTGTTGTGTGGCGATATTTCCCAATAGCTTCGTTGTTTTTAGCTTTATTGGGAATCGTAAATTTAATTGCCGGAATCTTCTTGCTAAAACGAACCAATTGGGCCAGAGTGCTTATTGTTTTTAATTCGGTGTTGTTCCTACTCGTTTTTGCAATTGCAACATTCGAAATACTTAGCAACCTTGGTTATAATGAATTTGTGATGGTTTTTGCTATTATGTTGGTTGCAAACCTAGCCATACTTACAACTCCATCTATTGTTTCGTTGTATTATTTTACCCAAAGCCGAATAGCCGAACATTTCGAATAGTTTTATCGACTTCAATCCTTTTCACAATCAAATTGTTTCTTAGAAGCCTTCGTTCATTTGCCAAATAAATCTCAGTATGCAACTCGACTACATTGAAAATCTGAACGAATATGGCGATAGTATGGTCAGGTTGTACGATTTCGACAAGACCGAAGCAACGTTGTTTGTGGCTGCGCTCGATGAAACCATGATACAAAAACAAGAAACACTCGATGTGTCGCAAATTGATTTTCTGTACTCTCCGGCTGGAAGTTGGTAGAGGGTTAATAAGGAAGTTGAATTTTACAATCAACGACTAAAGATTGGATTTTTTAGAATAAAATTTGTGCCCCATTATTACAAACTCATAACCTTCACCGCATATATACGAGATAAATTGCATTTCCAAAAAACAATGCCCTCTAAAAGAGTCGTTGCGATGCAACACCTCTACATCTATAAATCAGAGGTAAATATTATCTTTGCAAAAACAATCACCCATGTCAGTTCTGATAGCACCTTCCATTTTGTCGGCCGATTTTCTGCGGCTCGAAAAAGACATCGAAATGCTCAACAACAGCGAAGCCGACTGGATTCACGTGGATGTGATGGACGGTGTTTTTGTACCGAATATTTCCTTCGGCTTTCCAGTAATTGAAGCTGTAGCTGCCATTGCTAAAAAACCCCTTGATGTTCATTTGATGATTTCGCAACCCGAACGCTATATCGAGCGTTTTGTGAAAGCCGGCGCTCAATACCTGAGTTTTCATTACGAAGGATCCATTCATCTGAACCGCACCATACAGCAAGTGAAAGAAGCTGGTGCAAAATGTGGCGTGGTGCTCAATCCGCATACAAGCGTAGGTGTGTTGCTCGACAGCATGGCCGATCTCGATTTCGTTCTGCTGATGTCGGTCAACCCTGGCTATGGTGGACAAAAATTCATTCCGAACTCCTTGCGCAAAATCGAAGCCCTGCGCAAATTGCGCGATGCACTGAATCCAGACTGTTTGATTGAAGTGGACGGCGGAGTAAACGAAGAAAATGCGGCCGACATCATTTCGGCTGGTGCCGATGTGTTGGTGGCTGGCAATGCTGTTTTTAAAGCTGCCAATCCGGCGCAGGCAATAAAAAATCTGAAAACTATTGTTTAAAACTGACCTGTAGAAAGCATTACCAGCGTGCAACCATCTATGCATTCAATGCCAGCTTCTTCGGCTTTTTTCCACAAAGTGTTGTTTTCGGCTCCTGGATTAAAAATAATTCGTTTGGGGTGTATTTCGAGAATATAATCTTCCCATTCTTTTTGCCTGTCCGATCCCACATACAATGTTACCGTGTGCACATTGTCGATTGAGGCTTTCTCAATTAAAATATCCATAGAACCAATTCTTCCATTTCGGATACCCATAGGAAAAACAGTGTGACCATATTCAGCAATTTTCAGCGTGGCTAAATATGAATAGCGCGAAGGGTTTGGGCTGGCGCCTACAATCATGGTTGGTTTATTCATTGGGCTCATGGTGGGGGGGTGCTTGTGGTAATTATGGCAAAATCTACATATATGATTTCTTTTGCCAGTAAAAGTTAATTAAATTTTTACGACAATGTGTCGTATTTTGAATAAAAAATACGACATATTGTCAGAAAATCGTATTATGGTGAAAATATTTTCGTTCTAACGACCAATGGTCGGAAAATTGATGCCATGCGCTTCTACAAAAAACAAGAAAAATGAACCTCGAAACGTTCACCATAAAAAGTCAAGAGATTATTGCTACCGCATTTCAAAAAGCATTCGAGAATAAAAATCAAGTTATCGACGATGTGCATATTCTAAGCGCTTTGCTCGAAGAAGACCAGCAAGTGTCGCCATGGCTTTTAAAAAAACTTGGGGCGAATGCCCTTATGATTTTGCAGGCAAGCAACAAAGAAGTTGCCACAAAACCCAAAGTTGAAGGTGGGCAGCCATATATGTCGCCAGCAGGATTAAAAACAATTCAGCAATCGATGGCTAAGCAAAAAGAGCTGACCGACGAGTTTGTGAGCCTAGAGCACATTTTGCTTGGTCTTGTTGAAAGCGACGGTGTTGCCGAGCGCATTCTGAAAGATGCAGGCGTAAACGAAAAAGACCTGAAAGCAGCCATCAACGATCTTCGCAAAGGCAGTAAAGTTACCAGCCAAGGTGCCGAGAGCAACTACAATGCATTAAATCGGTATGCTCGCAACTTGAACGATTTGGCTGCCACCGGAAAACTCGACCCCGTGATTGGTCGAGACGATGAAATAAGGCGGGTATTGCAGATATTAACACGTCGCACCAAAAACAACCCCATACTTATTGGCGAACCTGGTGTTGGCAAAACAGCCATTGCCGAAGGACTTGCGCAGCGAATAGTAAAAGGCGATGTTCCAGAAAACCTGAAAGACAAAGTGATTTTTTCGCTCGATATGGGCGCCATGATTGCTGGAGCTAAATTTCAGGGCGAGTTCGAAGAGCGCCTAAAAAGTGTGATTAAAGAGGTTATCGACGGCGAAGGTCGCATCGTATTATTTATTGACGAAATTCACACATTGGTGGGAGCAGGCGCCAATCAGAGCGCAATGGATGCTGCCAATATTCTTAAACCAGCACTTGCTCGTGGCGAATTGCGTGCTGTTGGAGCAACCACCCTCAAAGAATATCAGCAATATTTCGAAAAAGACAAAGCACTCGAACGAAGGTTTCAGGTTGTGCTTGTAGAAGAGCCCGACCCAGCCGATTCGGTAAGTATATTGCGCGGACTGAAAGAACGGTACGAAACTCATCATCAAGTTCGAATAAAAGACGAAGCAATTCTTGCTGCTGTAGAATTGTCGAACCGATATATTACCGATCGATTTTTGCCCGACAAAGCAATTGACTTGATTGACGAAGCCGCCAGCAAACTGCGTCTCGAAATTAATTCGGTGCCCGAAGAACTCGACGAACTCGAACGCCGCATCCGTCAGCTCGAAATTGAGCGCGAGGCAATTAAACGCGAAAACGACGAATCGAAACTTAGCAAGCTCAATAGCGAAATAGGCTTGCTGAGCGAGAAACGCAATATGCTCACTGCGCAATGGAAAGAAGAAAAAGACATTGTAGATCAAATTCAAAATGCGAAAAAATCGATTGAGGAATACAAATTCGAAGCCGAGCAAGCCGAACGTGCGGGCGATTACGGCAAAGTAGCCGAATTGCGCTATGGCAAAATTAAAGATTCGGAGCGTCTGCTCGAAGAATTGGAAGAGTCGATTAAGCATCGCAAAACAGGACATGCACTCATCAACGAAGAAGTCGATGCCGAGCAGATTGCCGAAATTGTTTCGCGCTGGACAGGCATTCCCCTTAGCCGCATGCTGCAAAGCGAAAAAGAAAAACTACTCCACCTCGAAGAAGAGCTCCACAAACGAGTTGTTGGTCAGAATGCAGCCATCGAAGCTGTGAGCGATGCCATTCGCCGTAGCCGAAGTGGACTTAGCGACGAAAAACGCCCCATTGGATCATTCATTTTCTTAGGCACCACAGGAGTTGGGAAAACAGAATTGGCCAAAGCATTAGCCGAATATATGTTCGACGACGAAAACAGCTTGATTCGAATCGACATGAGCGAGTATCAAGAGCACCATAGCGTTTCGAGGCTGATTGGAGCGCCTCCAGGTTACATTGGATACGACGAGAGCGGACAATTGACCGAATCGGTTCGCCGAAAGCCTTATAGTGTTGTATTGCTCGATGAGATTGAAAAAGCACATCCCGATATTTTCAATATTCTGCTGCAAGTTCTCGACGAAGGTCGCCTCACCGACAACAAAGGCCGAACAGCGAATTTCAGAAACACTATTATCATCATGACCAGCAATTTGGGCTCGGATGTGATTAGAGACAATTACGAAGATTTTGAACCTGGTACCGAGCAAGCAGTATTTAAAAAAACCCGCGAAGATGTGTTTGCTTTGCTTCGCCATGCTGTTCAGCCCGAATTTCTGAATCGTGTTGACGAAATCATTATGTTCAAACCATTGTCGCAGACCGAAATACGCGAAGTAGTCAAAATTCAATTGCACAACCTCGTTTCCATGCTATCGCAACAAGGTATTCGAATTCAGTTTACCGATGAAGTAGTCGAAGAGCTTTCGAGCGAAGGCTACGACCCACAATTGGGAGCACGGCCAATCAAACGTTTGGTTCAACGAAAAATCATCAACGAATTGTCGAAACAATTACTCGCTGGCACAGTTACCAAAAACGCTGGCGTGAAGCTCGATGTGATTGAAGGAAAGTATATATTCTTGCTGGTGTAGTGCAAGCCACTCAAACCCAATCGATTGCGATATCAAACTCGATGCACCAGTTCACATTTGATTGCTCAATGGAATTATTGATTCAATGATTTATCTTTTTGCAAGCTATTCGGCAGCAAAAAGACTATCGACATGCTCAGCGCAATCGGAAAACGACTCAAAAACAAGTTTTTCGCTCACCAAGTCGGGTATCAACGAAATCTTTTTCATCATATACATGGGTTGTTGCTGAATCATGGTGAATGCAACTTGAATATTTCGTTCTTTCAAATCGCGAACAGCATCTTCGAGTGCATACAATCCACTCTGATCCATAAAAGCAACTTTTTTCATCCGGATAATGACCAACTCAACCCCATCGGGGACCTCGGACAATTGCTCTCTAAAACGACTAACAATAAATAATGAATAATCAATAGATAAAGCAATTCCA
>DYON01000133.1 GCA_020720525.1 Acetofilamentum sp. | reverse complement strand
TTCACGACAAATCGGAAAATGCAAAAAAAATATCAAAAAAGAAGTCAAGAGGATTAACCCCGAAGAAATATTAGCTTCCTAAATATTAAATTTTCAAAGATTAAACACCCATGTAACACGGATTTCCAAATCCGTGCTTCACACAAACCAATGAAAATAATCGTTTTACAAAATCATTCGATATGAAAAAAGTTATATCTGCTCTAATTCTGAGTTTTTGCGCAGTGAGTGTTTTTGCGCAAATTTCGTTGTTTAAAGATATCAACCAAATTGCCGGTTCTGAATCGTCTTCGCCCTTGCAACTGATTAGTTTTAACAATGTTGTATATTTTTCAGCCTCAGACGGAACTTTCGGATACGAGCTTTGGCGAACGGACGGAACCGCTAACGGAACGTATTTAGTGAAAGATATAAATCCGGGTTCGGCATCTTCGTTACCGTCTGATTTTGTGCTTATGAACGGTAAAATTTACTTCGTTGCCGACGACGGAAAAAGCGGCACGGAGCTGTGGAGCACAGACGGAACAGAATCCGGAACCGTAATGGTAAAAGATATTTTTCCCGGAGCAACCGGTTCGAGTCCGTTCAACTTGACAAACATCCACAACAATTACCTTTACTTTGCCGCTGATGACGGCGCAACAGGCGTAGAGCTTTGGAAATCCAACGGAACAACAGCCGGAACGGTTTTAGTTAAGGACATTTTTTCGGGTTCGGAAGGTTCGTTTCCTTCGTATCTGATTGATGTTGAAGGCGAAGTCTATTTTCAGGCAAACAATTACACCAACGGAGCCGAACTTTGGAAAAGCAACGGCACATCAGCAGGCACCACGCTTGTTAAAGACCTAAACCCCGGTTTGGATTCGTCGTCTCCCGAATATTTATGCTATTCCTCCGGAACGGGAATTTATTTTTCGGCAGATGACGGCACAATCGGGAAAGAGCTTTGGTTTTCAGACGGTTCGGGTGCCGGAACTGTAAATTTGTTCGACATCAATGCGGGTGAATCTTCGTCAAATCCTTCAGACATTTATTTGTCGGACGGAATTCTGTATTTTGCAGCAGATGACGGACTTATAGGAACTGAATTTTGGAAAAGCGATGGCACGACCATAGAACTTTTGGCGGATATTAATGTCGGCTCAGGTGCGTCTTATCCGACCGGATTTTTGCAAATCGGGACTTCCGTGTTTTTTAGAGCAAATGACAATATCAACGGTACAGAACTTTGGATAAGCGACGGAACGACCGGCGGAACTCATTTACTTAAGGATATTTACACCGGATTTCAAAGCTCATATCCGAGTAATTTTATCGAATTTAACGGAAATTTATACTTCTCTGCCGGCAGGCCCGCAAACGGTAACGAACTTTGGCTTTCGGACGGAACTGATTCAGGTACAGAGCTTTTGGCGGATATCGCTTCCGGAACGCCCTCCGCATCGCCCGATAATTTCATTGTAAATTCATCCGAATTATTTTTTGTTGCAAACGACAACATTATCGGTCGCGAAATTTGGAAAACCGACGGAACAGTCGGAAATATTGAAATAGTTAAAGACTTGAACAACAGCGGATTTTCATCGTATCCGGATAATTTTGTAAGCTTAAACGGCAAGGTCATTTTTGCTGCCGACGACGGAATTAACGGACGAGAAATTTGGTTGAGCGACGGCACCGAAACCGGAACGGCGATTTTGAAAAACATTCGAGCCGGAAATTTATCGTCAGAACCATCTAAATTTTTGACTGTAAATAACTTAGTTTACTTTACGGCAAACAACGGCGTAAAAGGAATCGAGCTTTGGAAAACAGACGGAACGGAACCCGGAACGTCCTTAATTTTTGATATTTACAACGGATTTTTAGGTTCTGAACCAAAATTTCTAACCGAATTTAACGGCGAAATTTATTTTACGGCAAACGACGGCACGCACGGCGAAGAACTTTGGAAAACAGACGGTACAGACCTCGGCACAGTGCTTGTCGCGGATTTGGTTTCGGGAGTAGAATCTTCGTCGCCGCAACACCTCTGTGTTTTTGAGAACAAACTGTATTTCAGTGCTTTCAGCGATGCTTACGGCACCGAATTATACGTTTCGGACGGCACCGAAATCGGAACTTTCCTTTTCAAAGACCTAAACCCTTCCGGAAGTTCAATGCCCTCATATTTAACGGTTTATGAAGATATGTTGTTTTTCTCGGCAGATGACGGAATTTCGGGAACGGAACTTTGGATTTCGGAAGGAACACCGGAAACCACAGAATTAGAGACAGATATTAACCCATACGGGTCTTCAAATCCTTCAAACTTAATTGCTTACACCTTCGGTTTGTTTCTCTCCGCCGACAACGGTTCGACAGGATACGAGGTTTACAATTTTGAAAAAGCGACTCATCCCTCCGAGCTTTTTTACGATATAAATTCGGGCAGTTCAAGTTCAAACCCGCATAATTTTCTGATACACAATAACTTGTTGTATTTCGTTGCCGACAATGGCTCTTCGGGAAACGAAATTTGGTTTACAAACGGATTTCAGTGTTACACTTACCTGCCGGAAGATTACGAACCCGGAGTTTCATCTGTTGAACCTCAAAATTTAGTTTCGACCGATTTCGGCATTTTCTTTTCGGCAAACCAACAAAGCTCAGGAACTGAACTTTGGACGTTTACACCTGAAAACGAGATATTTATCTTATTCTCTGAACAAAATACCTTTTGTGCGGGTAACGAAATTTCAGCTGAGTTCAGTTCTTACAGAAATTTTGAAAACGACAATGAGTTTAACCTCGAACTTTCCGACGAAAACGGCGATTTTACAACTACAACAGTTATTGGAAGTTTAGCTACGTCAAGTGCTGAATTTCAGACAATTACAGGTGTTATTCCCGAGAATTTTGAGTATAGCGAAAATTACAAAATCAGAATATCCTCAACAAATCCGCCTATCAACGGCGAACCTTTTTGCAATCAATCTTATACAATATTGCCAAGCCCGCAAATATCTGATATTTTGGATGTTACAATTTTAGAAAACGAATCTGCACTCATTGATTTTACAATTACGGACGAACTTACATTGCCCGAAAATTTAACGATTGATATTTTTTCTTCAAACCACGATTTAATTCCCTTGGAAAATATCTCAATTTCAAATACCGAAACCGATTTTCAACTTAGTTTAAATCCAATGTTCGGAGCAAGCGGAAGCGCTGTAATTCAGATATTTGTATCGAATACTTTTGGGTGTAACTCCTACGTTGAATTTAATTTTGAAGTAACGGACATCAACAATGCACCCGTTTTGAACCTGCCCCTCGAAGACCAAAGCGGCTCATACAAAAAGGATTTTGTGTTTACATTCGATGAAGCCACATTTACGGATGCAGATTCGGACATTTTGACCTACACGGCAACCTTAGCAGACGGAAATCCGTTGCCGAATTGGTTGATTTTCAGTTCTGAAACACGCACATTTTCCGGACAACCGACAGAAGTGCAAAGCTTTGATGTGAAACTTGTTGCGGATGACAACAATTCAGAATTTGCCGAAGACATTTTTAACATCACCATCGCAAAGCGTATTTTGCATCTTTGGACAGATACTTTGACTTATGATTATCAAGCCGTAAACTTACCTAATGAGTTCACAATCAATTATTTAGGATTGGAAGACGGCGACTTAATATCCGACATTGACGAACTCCCGACATTAAGTACGACCGCAACAAATTCATCCGATATGGGCGAATATGCCATCGAATTTTTCGGCGGAACTGACGAAAACTACGATTTTTTTACAGAAAACGGGTTAATCACTATTTTGCCCATAGCTCCTGTGGTTCAAACAGATGCGGTAACTTATATTGAGTTTAACAAAATTCAGTTGGACGGAACAGTTACAAACACTGGCGGCGACCCCGAACTTCAACGCGGATTTTGTTGGAATACAGCAGGAAACCCGCAAATATCTGACAACGTGATTCCGGCGGATTTCGGTTTCGGACGTTTTTCGCAAACTGAGTTTTTTCCGGAATGGTCTCGCATCTATGTCAGAGCATTTGCAACAAATGCTTTAACAACAATCTACGGGGAAGAAAAATACGCTGATACTCAAAGCAGTGCAATTTCGGATGCAGAAAACATGAAACTATTACTTTATCCAAACCCTGCAAAAAACTCATTTACAATAATTTGTGATGTTTTTGCAATCTCAGGTATTGAAATTTCGGAACTATCCGGAAAAATAGTCAAAACCATAAAAATTGAACCTAATTTGCATACAATTACTTTGAATATATCAGATTTAAGCGAAGGTATTTATCTGCTGAAAATTCAAGGCACCGACTCTTCGACAGTAAAAAAATTGGTTATTTCAAAATAACGTATTCTGTTTTTAATCCGACTTTTAGTAATTTTTTCTTAATTTCGGTTTTGCAAATAAAAATATTCAGCAATCAATGTATAGAATTAAAAAAATTTGTAAATTTACGCCGTGTTTTTCGTTGAATTTTCAATAACATTTCACCATGAATAAATTAAACAAGTCTTTGCTTCTGGCAATCGTTTTTGCAGTTACGACATTAACTGCATTCAGTCAATCACTCCCCGTATTTTACGGAACAGGTGCGCAGGCATCTCCGAATGTAATAAACTATCAACAACCGGACGGTTCGTATCTGGATGTGTATTTAAAAGGTGATGCTGTCATCAACTGGTTTACAACTGCCGACGGTTACAAATTGCACAGAAACGATGCAGGCGAACTGCATTATGCAACTGTAAACAGTTCCGGCGAAATGGTTTCGTCCGGTATCAAAGCAAATGAAATCAACAAAAGAACTGCGAAAGAGAACGCATTTCTTGCAAGATTTGCCGACAAAAACATTTCATTCTCAGAAAAACAAGTTAAAAATTTCAGAGAATCTTCGTCAATCGGGAAACCGAACGAAGCAAAAATGGGCGGATTTCCTACCACCGGCAACAGAAAATTGCTGATGATTTTAGCTAATTTTACCGGTTCATCCACAACCTACACGCAAGCGAATTTCGACAATTACATGAATCAAGCGAACTACAACGGAACAGGTAGTTTTAAAGATTATTACTACGAAGTTTCGTACGGACAATTAACAATCGTAACGACCGTAACCGCTTGGGTTACAGTTCCTAATAATCATAATTACTACGGACCGGATGCAAAATGGGCTGAATTTGTGCGCGATGCCGTGAATGCAGCCGATGCAGCCGGCGTAAATTTCGCCGATTTTGATAACGACGGAAACGGGTATGTGGATGGCGTTGCCGTTATCCACCAAGGTGCGGGACAAGAGGAAACCGGCAGCACGAACGATATTTGGTCTCACAATTGGAGTTTGAGCGATGGCGGTTTCAACGTTGTAAAAGACGGAAAAACCGTAGATGCTTACACTTGCCAGCCTGAAAAATCAGGAACAGGAATAGCAACTATTGGTGTAATGTGCCACGAGTTCGGACATAATTTGGGTTTACCCGATTATTATGACACGGACTACACTACCGGCGGACAATTTAACGGATGCGGACAGTGGGACATCATGGATTCCGGCTCATACAACGGCTCACCGTCAGGCTCAAAACCGGCACACCACGGCGCATTCTCGAAAGTGCAGTTAGGATGGGTAAGTCCCGTTACTTTAAGCGCCGCTTCGACAATCGTTATGGGAAATGTAGAGCAAAATAAAACAATATACAAAATTGCCACCACAACATCTGGCGAATATTTCTTATTGGAAAACCGACAAAAAGTAAGTTTTGATTCGGCTTTACCCGGCAACGGTTTGATGATTTATCACATCCACAAAGATGTGATGACGTATTATAATTCGAACAATATCAACACAAAAGCACCTCAAAGAGTGTATCCGGTTTGTGCAAGTGCAACTGCAAATGTAACAACCTCATCTACGGCAACCGCTTATGGTTCAATCAATTCAGGCGGATGTCCGTATCCCGGAACCGGAAATAAAACATCATTCACCGATGCAACAACCCCTTGGATGAAATCGTGGGCAGGTGCGGCAACAAACAAACCCATAACTGCAATCACTTATAATTCAAGCACAAAAGAAATCAGTTTCGCGTTCATGGGCGGCGGAACCGCACCCTCAGCCCCGACAGCAAGCACAAGTGCGGCATCAAGCATCTCAACAACAGGCGCAACTTTGAACGGTTCAGTAAATGCAAACAATTCAACGACAACAGTTACTTATGAATACGGATTAACCACAAGCTACGGTTCTACGGTAAACGCAACACCCAACTCCGTAACAGGAACAACCGCTTCCGCCGTTTCAGCCTCAATAACAGGTTTAACTGCCAATACCACATACAATTACAGAGTAAAAGCAGTCAGCACAGGCGGAACCACTTATGGTTCAAACATGACCTTTACGACTTCGGCAAATCCGGTTTCGTTTACAATTCCGTTTACCGAAAACTTTAACGCATCTACCTTTCCTGCAAGCTGGACACAAAGCGGAACGGGAACCGGTCTGACTGACCGTTGGAGTGTTTCAAACACAGCAAATGCCGGCGGCGCAGCGTATGAAATGAAAATGACCTACCAACAAGTGAACCCCGGAACTACACTTTTGAAAACACCGGCAATTACGACTCCCGCATCAGGTGCAGGCACATTCACGTTCAAATATCAATTTGACGATTACGGGACAGGTGCAACTCTCAAAGTAAAAATGTCGAACAACGGAACCACTTGGACGGATTTGTGGACAAAAGCATCCGCCTCAAATGCAACTTCAAGCGCAACACAAACCATCAATTTCAATTTTACAGGCACCACAACTTATTTCGCTTTCGCAGTTGAAGGAAATTTATATCAGGTAGATTATTGGTATGTGGACAATGTTTCGATAACCACAGCGGCAACCACAACGGCAACTGTTACAACAACAGCAGCAACATCTATCGGCACAACGACCGCAACAAGCGGCGGAAACGTTACCTCAGACGGAGGCTCAGCAGTTACTGCACGCGGCGTTTGCTGGAACACCACCGGAACACCGACCACCGCAAACAGCAAAACCGTTGACGGAAGCGGAACCGGCTCATTTACAAGCTCGCTGACCGGACTTACGGCAAGCACAACCTATTACGTACGTGCTTATGCCACAAATGCAAACGGAACCACTTACGGTTCGCAAGTAACTTTTGCAACCACAAGCGGCGTTACCGTTCCTACGG
>DYON01000132.1 GCA_020720525.1 Acetofilamentum sp. | reverse complement strand
AATCCTATTTCGTCGAGCAGTTGCAGCGACAATTCGTTTTGAATAAAAAAATACGTAAACGCTTTTAACTGATTTCGTTGCCAGCAACCGTACCATTTGAAAAAATGCATTTTTCGTCGGAAAATGCCCGATACAAGAAAAAGAGGAATCTTGTTTTTTCGCAATTCGTTCAGGTAGTTGAACCAAAAATCGTATTTCACGAAAAAGGCCATTTCGATATGAAAACTTTTAAGCAATAGTTTGGCATTAGATGGCTTGTCGGCTGGGAGATAGAGCACCAAATCGGCTTCGCTATAATTTTTGCGAACTTCGAATCCTGAAGGACTAAAAAAAGTGAGAAGAATTGCCTTGTTGGGATGTTTATCCTTAAAATATTCAATGAGCGGGCGTCCTTGTTCGAATTCGCCCAGCGACGACACATGAAACCAAATCCATTTTCTGTCTAAATGCGACTTATGCCATTCGGCTTGTTGTAGCTTTCGCCCCGAAAGCCACAAATAGGCTTTTTTATTGCCAAAAATTGCTGCCAAACGTATTGCAAGCGTGTAGAGCAAAATAGAAAATGTGTAAACAGTTCGCATCTCAAAAGTAATAATATACGTCGCCTGTCGATCTTTTGAACGGAATAGTCCAGATTAATTTTAGACCATACAAAATATCAAGGCGTTTTTCGGTGTCGGGACCATGTATTGGAAACAAATAATTGCGACGGCCTTGTGTGAATGCTTCAACCACCTCGAAACCAAATTTAAAACTATAAACCCGTTGTGCTCCAAACATGGTATAACCAACAAATTGACGCATTGCAAACCCATTGCTCAGATAATCGTAGCCTTTCACATAATCGCCACTCACCTGAGCAGCAGTGTTTTCGGGATTATAAACCCGTATTTTATGCTGCATAAAACCAGCCCCAAGCGAAAAGGTGACACCGCTGTTTGCGTTGGCACTCAGCCAAGTCGTAATTTTGCTTACACCAGCCATCACGTAGTAGCCGCGTTCGTAGGTATAAACTTCGGCAAATTGTCCGTTGCCATCAATGATGTTTCCATCGTCGTCGGCAATTTCGCAAAAAAGGCTGTCTTCGATTTTAATATTACCACCAAAAATGTAATTAAAATCGCCTTCGAACATCCAGTTCGATCTGGTTTTGTACGAAAAACCCGCTCCAGCATTCGAATTGGCTCCATAGCGCAATGCCATATCGGCAGCTGGAAGCATAAATCCATAATGGAAATGTACACTTACAATTGTATTGGCTTGTGCTTTGGTTGAATCTTGCGCCTGAAGCGAAAAATGCGACATCGCAATAAGAATAGAAAGTAAAAACAACAATTTCATGAGTTATTCGTATTTGTGTGATGCCAAATATTCCTTTACATACTCCCCTACTCCGTCTTCGAGCGAAATAAAAGGCTTATAGTAGCCAGCAGAATGCAATTTTGCCATTTCTGCTTCGGTGAAATATTGATATTTTTCGCGAATATCTTCTGGCGTATCGACAAAACCAATTTGTGCTGGCATGTTTAAAGCAGCAAAAACAGCTTCGACCAAATGCAGAAATGGTCGCGCCTTTCCAGTGCCCGAATTGTACAAGCCACTTTTTGGACGCTCATTGTAGAGAAAAGAGATAATGGAAGCAATGTCTTTTACATATATAAAATCGCGACTTTGCATTCCATCGGCAAAATCGGGACGATGCGATTTGAAAAGCTGCATGCTTCCAGTTTTCTTTATTTGATTGAATGCATGAAAAACCACCGATGCCATCCGTCCTTTATGGTATTCGTTGGGACCATACACATTGAAAAATTTCAATCCTGCCCAAAAAGGAGGAGTTTCGGTTTGAGCAATTGCCCATTTGTCGAAATTGTTTTTACTCTCTCCATAAGGATTCAACGGCTTGAGCTTTTCAACCAAATTGTGGTCGTCGTTGTATCCAAACTCTCCATTGCCATAGGTTGCAGCCGACGAAGCATAAATGAGCGGAACCTTGTTTGCCGAACAAAATTTCCACATATCTTTGGTGTAGTTCAAATTCAGCTTATCGAAAATTGCAACATCAAATTCGGCAGTGTCGGTGCGAGCTCCAATATGAAAAACAAAACCAATGTCTTTTTTATATTTATTAAAAAACGAAAAAAGTTCGTCGCGGTGAATACGGTCGGCGAAAGGTTTGTTGATGAAGTTTTCTTGCTTGGCTTCTATGCCAAAATCGTCGACTGCTACCAAGTTCTCCATGCCTGCATTTATCAGATGCTCACTCAGAACCGAACCAATAAATCCGGCTGCTCCAGTTACAATATTCAATTTTCCCATGATGTAAAAATATCGGACAAAGATAATGAATGATTTTCTGGCAACGACCGCAGCAGCATCAAAACTGCATCTCGCCCCTCTTTGCCCATATTTATAGAATAGTTATTCACATACAAATCGATATGTTGCTGTGTAATCGAATCGTTGTTTTCCTGTGCTTTGCTTCGAACAAAGCCCATTGCATCTTCTCTATTGGCAAAACCATATTCAATCGACTCGCGAATTTGCGATTCAATTTCAGCAATCATTTTTTCACCCAAACTGCGTCGTGCAACAATACAACCAAGTGGCAGTGGCATTTTTGTGCTGCTAAACCAAATTTCGCCCAAATCGGCAATCTTGTGCAAGCCATATTTGGCATAAGTGAAGCGGCTTTCGTGAATGATGAGTCCTGCTTCGGCTTTTTTATTTGCTACTTCGCTTAAAATATCCGAAAACAACATTTCTGTTTTGCTGGAAATATGTGGAAAGAAGCGCGTAAGAAGCAAATTGGCGGTGGTGTTTATTCCTGGAATAAGCATGTTTGCATCGAATTGAGCAAGTTGAACGCCTGAATGGTGCGAAACAATTAGTGGTCCGTTGCCAAAACCCATTGCCATGCCTGCTCCTAACATAACATATTCGTGTCGGATCTGTGGAAACATCGCAACACTCATTTTAGCAATGTCCCATTTCGAATTTTGCAAACCAATATTGAGTTGCTCTATGTCGGCAAATTCGATATCGAATTCGGCAGCCAAATTTCGCAATTTGTTGTTCAACAAAGCGTCGAACATAAAAGTATCGTTTGGGCAAGGCGAAATTGCAAGAGAGAGACGGGTCATTTTAATCGGACTTTCAAGATGCAAGCTACAAAAAATTCGCACAAATTTTGCACCGATAACGCTGGAATTATTTTTTTAGTATATCGAAAATCAGCATTCAATTGAAATCGTTGACAATACACTGCCATGCAATGCGTGAAAGCTTTTTTTCTGCAAAGTGGTTGATTGTTGAATTTTCCCCGTTGCTGTAGATGAAAAATAGGGTAAACAAGTCCAATCGCAGGCAGATATATGGTGAAATGCAACATCGAGCACTCAAATTTCGACACCTACGGCAAACATATTTCTTTTTAACTTTGCATAAAATCGATACAATGCCCGATCTAAAGAAAAAATACATGCTTTTACTCAGTTTTGCATCTGCATTGCTGATGAGTGCTGCTTGGCCACTAAGAGGATTTCCGTTTTTGGCTTTCGTTGCATTTGTTCCATTAATGATTGTTCTCGAACAGATTGTGCGCAACCCCAAACGCTTTCGCTGGATGGCTTCGTTTCGATATTCTTACATCATGTTTTTCTTTTGGAATTTGCTTACAACTTTCTGGATTTGGAACTCTACCGAAGTAGGTGCCATTTTCGCTATTGTAGTAAATAGTTTAGTAATGTCGTTTGTGGTGCAACTTTCATCGTTTATTAGCCAATATGCTCTCAAGAAAAAATCAATTGGTCTTTCGATGCTGGCGGTTGTATGGTTGACATTCGAATATCTTCATCAGCATTGGGATTTGTCGTGGCCATGGCTCAATATTGGAAACGTTTTTGCTCAAAAACCTGCTTGGATACAATGGTACGAATTTACAGGTGTGGCAGGTGGCACGGCATGGGTCTGGATTATCAACATTCTAATATTTAGTTTATTAATGCTGTTTTGGCAAAAAAAAACAGAACAAAAAGCAATTCGACGCAACATCATTATACTTACAACAAGCATGTTGGTACTGCCTTCGGCTTGGTCGTTCTATCGCTATTTCACTTACGAAGAAAAGCAAAATATAGTTGATATTGTACTCATACAACCCAATTTGAATCCGTACACCGAAGAATACTCCCTTTCAACACCCGAAGTACTCGATAGACTTCTGATACCAGCAGCAGCTTTTGCCGATAGCAATGTCGATTTTTTTGTTGCTCCCGAAAGCGTTTTGCAAGACGGCATGTTCGAAGATGAATTTGAAAATTCGCAAAGTATTGCAGGTTTAAAGAAGTTTTTACTCAACAATGCTCCACAAGCATCGTTTATTTCGGGAGCAGGAACAAATCGGATGCTCACTCCCAACGAACCACTTGGTCCATCGGCTCGACGCTACAACAGCAAATTGTATTACGAGGCATTCAACACTGCTCTTTTTCTGGATTCCACAGGCATTCCTCAAACCTATCATAAATCGCGTTTGGTTCCTGGAGTAGAACAAATGCCATTTGTTCACGTAATAAAGCCTATCGAAAAACTAGCAATCGACCTAGGGGGAACTATTGGCACTTTGGGGAAAAGCAGCGATAGAACTGTTTATAAAAGCGAAAAAGCACCAGTTAGCGCAGTTATTTGCTACGAAAGTGTTTATGGCGAGTTTGTTGGCGATTTTGTTAAAAATGGAGCTCAAGTAATTTTCATCCTCACCAACGATGGTTGGTGGAAAAACTCTCCTGGTCATCGCCAACACTTTGCTTATGCACCATTACGGGCTATCGAAACCCGACGACCAATTGCACGAGCATCAAATACGGGCATTTCGTGTTTCATCAATCAACGTGGCGACGTGATTCAACAAACCAGCTACTGGACCCGCGATGTAATACGAAATACAGTTAATGCCAACGACGAGATTACTTTTTATGTTCGTTATGGCGATTATATCGGACGTGGAATGTCGTTTGCATCGGCTTTGCTTCTTATTATTGCCATCATGCAGTATTTTGTTTATCGCATCAATCGTCGCAAAACGCATTTGGCGTAATTCGAAACAATAAAACAATGTATTTGAAAAGAATCGAATGTTGCTTTGCAAAATGAAGTATTTCAAACTCATCAAATTCTCACATACCATTTTCAGTTTGCCTTTTGCTCTGATTGGTTTTCTATTTGCACTTAAAAACACCCATGCAATTCTTCCCAGTTGGGCAGTGGTTATTTACATACTTCTTGCATTGATTGCAGCACGCACAGCTGCGATGGCTTTCAACCGTTGGGCCGATTATAAATGGGATGCTAAAAATCCGCGCACTCAAAATCGCGAAATTCCAGCCGGAATTATCAAACCGTCGCAAGCTTTGATGTTGACCATTGCTTCGGCAGTTGCATTTATTGTTTTGGCAGGACTTATAAATGAAATTTGCATGTATCTAAGCCACATTGCATTGTTGATAATTATGGGATACAGCTACACAAAACGTTTCACGTCGTTAGCCCATTTGGTGCTTGGTGTTGGCTTGGGCATTGCGCCTGCGGCTACCTATATTGCTGTTACAGGCTATTTCGACATAAATCTGCTTTGGCTTTGCTTTGCAGTGATGTTTTGGGTAGCCGGATTCGACATCATTTATGCGCTTCAGGATATGGAATTCGACCGCCAACACCAACTAAAATCGATTCCTGCATGGCTTGGATATAGTGGTTCGCTGCTACTGGCCGCCATATTCCATCTAATTACTATTGGTTTATTATTAATCTATATCCATTTCGTCGATGGAGGCTGGTATGCTACAGTTGGAGGAATTTTATTCGCTCTACTTATTGTTTACCAACATATAGACGTACACCGCAATGGATTAAAAAAAGTCAATCTTGCATTCGGAACCCTAAATGGGATAGCTTCTGTTATTTTAGGCGCAGGATATGTGGTTGAATGGTTTTGTCGATAAATGCTCAAATTTTTCATTTCCGATGCTTCCGAATTGTCGTGCAAGCCCGACGATTCCATGTCAGTCGGTAGCCAGACGATGGAATGTTGAAGCTTCGGCTTACATCAGAACGAATACGTTACGCCACCCAAAAAGCGGAAGCGATAAGAAGGATACTGATTCCAAATCATGTAGCGCTGTGCTGCAATGTTGTTGAACTGCAAAAATGCCGACAACACTTTCGAGTAGCGATATTCGAAGCTCAAATTGGCATCGATAAACGGATCGAGCGAATTTATAACAAAACCTGCGTCGGTTTTCTGGCGTGCAAAGCGTTTTCCGGTGTAATAAACTCTGGTGCTGATGAGAAATTTATCGGCCAAATTGTAGCCTATGCCAATCATTCCCTCGAGCGATGGCATGTTCCACACTTCTGCTTCGTTTACAGCTTCGGCTTGATTGTAGGCAAAAGTGAAATAAGCTTTCCATTTCTCTTTGATTTTCAGTTCGCTATTGAATTCGCCACGGAACCAACGAATATCGTCGTAAACAACTCCCATCCAATTGTTCATGTAGGTGAGTGTGTCGTTTACAAACATGGGAGCATGGTCGATATCGCGCTGAATGGCCTGTATGGTGTAGCTAAACGAACGAGCAATATTTCCGCGAACACCACCATAAATTTTGCGCTTGGTGTTGGAATACTCTGTATTCACAAAACGATGAATATACGGATTTTCGTTTGCCAACAAACGATACGAGTTGTAGGTAATTCCACCATCGAGACCACCAAATGCACTCAGCGTTCCTGGCAAAAGATTGAGTTCCATGCGAATACAAGGATAGAAATAAGCTACCGATGTGCAATCGGTTTCCATGGCCAATTTGGGCGCCACTTCGAGGAAAATTTTACCAAAATTGGCATTCATGAATGGTGCAATTTCGAACAATCCAGCATTAAATGTAGTATATCGGCGGTTGTTGAAATAGTGCTGGGCATCAACGCGAACACCAATCACTTGGTATTTGGTGATTCCGAGCATTTGAACTCGTTTGTTCAAAAAACCACTCAATTCGCCACTGTTTTCGGATGCATTGTTGATATCCCAAAATCCATGGTAGTCGAAATTGAGTCTGTAATTCAAATGGGTAGAATCGGAATGGGTGCTGTACCATGCAAATTTTCCACCAGCATCGTTGTAGCGTTGCTTATATTCGTCGTTTTCGAGGGTATCGAGAATTTCGGACGGTTTGAATCCATAATAATGCACCACATCGCGATGAAAAAACAACTCGCCATACAAGGTGCTGCGGGTTTTTATTTTGGAGGCATACAAATC
>DYON01000485.1 GCA_020720525.1 Acetofilamentum sp. | reverse complement strand
AGTAAAATTAGATCGACTTTTACATAGCCGATATCTTTCAAAATTGAAGGTCGGATGAAAGATATCGGCTATGTGAAAAATGTTACTGCTTTCTATCGCAAAAAAATCGACCAAATTATCAACAACAACGAACGCTATTCTCACGCTTCGCTCGGGCATTTTCGCTTCGATTTCGAACCCGACCCCGATAAAACATTCAATCGGCGCTATTCCGACTATTTTTTGCACGAAAGAGAAACTGGAATTACTTCGAAGTCGCCCAAATCGGTCGGAAAACCAATTGGCAAAGTAACCGAAGTTGGCTACAACTACATTACCATCAACACGCGCGAAAAGTTCAACAACGGCGATGGTTTGTGCTTTTTTATGCCCGATGGCAAGCTCAACGGTTTCAGCGTTCAGCAATCGGAAAACAATCGTGTTTTTACCTCAGAATCGATTAATATCAAAATTGATACATTGGTGTATCGCAATTTGGACCTCGGTTTTAACAAACTACTTGCTGCTTCCGAAAATGCTCGTTTTATTGATATCGATCTGCATTTTAAAGAAACAGAAAATGGCTTTAGTTTGAATGCTGCTACCACCAACGGACTTTACCAAGCCGAAAGCAGTATCGAAATCGAGAAAAATCCTGCTCGCGACGAGAAAAAAGCAAACGAAACGGTTGAACAGCAACTTCGAAAAACAGGTGCTACTTCATTTGTTGTCAATGAGTTAGAAATAGAGTGGGGAAGTGTTTGGTTTATTCCTATTGGCGAACTCAACCGTTTGCGACGCGAGGCATTAGAAAAACTTTCCGATTTGTTGGGGTCGAAATTCCAAAAAGCCGAAAAAGAATTGCAAATAAACAGCGAACCCTATTTCAAAGATAAGCTCGATTACCACGCCAATGTTTCTAATTTGTTGAGTCAAAAATTCTGGAAACGTCATGGAGTGAGCGAAATTGACGACGCATTCGAATTGTCGGTTTCCACCAAAGGTCAAGTGCTGATGACAACCAAACTTTGTTTGCGATTCGAAGCCGGTGCTTGCCCCATACATCAACGAGGTGGCAAAAAAGAATACCCAACCAAGCTTCAACTAGCCGATAAAACCTTTGTTTTGGAATACGATTGCAAAGAATGTGTGATGAAAATTCTTGTACCGTAGAGACGCAATTTATGGCGACTTTTGAAGAAGTATACAGGGTAGAGCTGTTGCACCGCAACGTCTTTCTTTGGGAGTAAGGAGTAAAACGTAAGGAGTATTGATAGTTGTCAGATGAAATTCCCGATCAAGGCGTTGGGATAGTCGGTGTAGAGACGCAATTTATTGCGTCTTATGAAAGAGAGGACTATGTAGATGCGTTGCATTGCAACGACTTACAAGGAGTAAAGAGCAAAGA
>DYON01000131.1 GCA_020720525.1 Acetofilamentum sp. | reverse complement strand
CCTTTTTTGTGGGTGTGTTTTTTAAAAACAAAAGTTTTTGATGTACTGATATTTGTATAATCGCCAAATCGAAAAGCTCCGTTTTCTTAAAACGAAAAGTTCCAAAAAAAACACACAGTCGTTATTTTAAAAAGTTTTTAGACAATGGTTGTACATTTTGAGAAAAGTACATATCTTTGCAACGCATACAAAGATAATCCACAACATGCTGTAAAAATATAGTGCAGGGCTAACGTCTCCGCAAGGAACGTTTACGTGAGATTATCAAGTATGCAAAGCCCTGCATTTTTTTATATCTTATAGTTTGCAGTTAAAACCTCAATTTTCTTTCTCCTACTCTTTACTACTGCTCCATTTGATGCACTGAGTGTTTTCTCGAATGTCTGTTGATACCACCCATATTTTTTTACATATTCATCTAATATGTCTGATGGATAAGAACTAAGCAAAAATTTACCTTTGAATGTCGAAAGTGCATCAAGATCTCTTCTGAAGTGTTCATGGGTATAACCACCATAATGTCCTTGATCTGAATCAATATAAGGAGGGTCAACGTAGGCAAATGCATCAATAGCATCTCGGCTCGCTAATACCTTGTGAGCATCATTTTGCTCTATCTGAGTATATCTAAGCCGATCCGATAGCACCTCTTGAAATGCATCGATTTTATTCTGAATCGTATACGGCCTTTTGTCTCTATCGTAACCCCAAGTTCCTATCTTTGTGGAAAACCCTTGATTTGTTACAACCCAAAACGCCCACGCCCTAACAACAGGAAAGTCAGGAAATAACCATGGGCTTTCGTAAATAATCATGGCTCTTTTATACGTCTCTCGACTGTGTAGTGTTTGTTCTACTGATTTTCTAAGGTCAAAATAGCTGTGTTTTAAGACTTCATAAAAATTTACGATGTTCATGTTGACATCGTTAATAATCTCCGTTTTTGATGGCTCTTTTGCCCAAAAAACAGCTCCTCCACCAAAGAATGGTTCAATGTAAATTCGATGCTTTGGGATCAGAGGTAAAATTTCTTTAAGCATGGACTGCTTGCCCCCATAGTATGAAATAGGGGTTTTGATTTGTTTTTGCATATAGGTATAAAATTTAATAAATAAACGCAATTAATGAAAATGGTGCATCAACAAAATTGCCTCCCTCAGCGGTTCTAATGTAGATGTCAATATCAGTAGATGAACTAACCGCCGACACAACTAAATCGGATGGCGATGGGGCTTTATTCGACGTTGCAATAGCTGTAATTGTAGAACCAATCGGCAAATCAGTATACTCTATTTGCCAACGCCCCGCGCTTAAGTGAGCTATTGCTGTATTCCCAATAAGCGAGAAATCCCGAACCACTACATTACTGCTATTTACTTGAATAATTGATTTAGGAGCATTGTCTGCATCAATTTCAATGGCTTGAATATTTTGTGCGTGTACGTTTCCGACATTCAATTCTCCTGCTATCTGCACGTCTTCATCGATCTGTGTCGGTGCATCAATTACAAGTACATTATCGCTCGTAATGTGCCCATTGACCTTTAGCGTGTTCAATACTTTCGTCATCGTTTCCGAAATGATGACTTTCGCAAATTTACCGAGCCACAACTCACCATCGGGCACATCGTCAGGGTCGGTAGAACCGTCGCCGTCGAATGCCTCACTCACGTATCTGCGAATCGTTTCTGCAATAGCATACTCTTTGGCATCTTTAACCGCTTTCGATGTCGCCAATACTTTATCATTGTTGTCGTGTATATTGCTGCTTAAAATCGGCTTCGCATCTTGAAGTCGGGTGTGTTGAGCCGGAGGCGTTGCACTAATCGCAATACTCGCTCTGCGTACTTCGTACAATTGAATCGGTGTTCCCGACTCTGTTTGTACATCACCATTGGGATCGTATGTGGTCTCAATTACAAAGTATTCTACTTGACCCATTGTAGGTACGGGATATTGTATCTGCGGAAATTTACAAATTTCACCTTCTATGCTGACATAACCTTCTGATACGGTTACAACACCTGCCGCAACAGTGCGATTGACCCCACTAATTTTAAAGGTATTTGACGGTGATACGCCGATTGCAGATAACAATCCGTAGAATGCCTCGCGGTATGCTGCATCGGTAAATCTAAAATCGTCGAGAACAACAGGAACTCCCCCTTGATGGTTATTATTGATTGTATTCATGTCTAAAATGTTTGAATGGTAAATTGAATGCCTGCCATATTGTATACTAAGATGTCGTTTCGCATTTCGATTGAGTTGAATGGAATGTCTGTGGGAACCATCACAATATATCCAATCGGGCTTATCAATTCGGTTCTGTTGAGTAAATAAAACACGGTTTGCATCTCACTTCGATTGTATAAATAGACTGGTCTATTTTCGATTCTATTGAAAAAATAGGTGTACTCAATATTGGCCGTGTCTGCAATGTATATTCTTCGTTGAACGGAGTCGTATTTGTCGTTTAACCAGTGCTCTAAATATATAATTTGGGCATTATGCGATAACTTGTAATCCACTTTATCACGAAGTGCTATCAATTGTTGATTTATCAGTGCTATTTGATTAAGAATCACATGTAGAAAGTCTAAAAACCTTGTTTTACGCTTTCTTATCGGAATTATCTTTTTGCCGATGTCGTCGAAATCGATATTAAAACTAAACATTGGCCATATAATTTATGGTTGTACTTAGTGGGTATGCAGGGTCAATCTGCATGTGCCCTGCATTTGCTTCGTAACTTTTTACAATCGGAACAAATGGAGTTGATCCATACCTTGCTTCAGCAGATATTAGAATAGGGTCTAAAACACCTGTTGCGTTCTGAATTGCATCGGTCAATTTAGTCAGATTCAAAACACCGTTGAATGGCAAATTCTGAATTAATCCATTAATCGCTACCTCAACAGGCTTTACAGACGGGTCTGATATTAGAGCTCCCGAATCGTTCATCACCAATGGGTCGTAAGTTATTTCGTAATGTATTTTTAATAAATCGGCAGAATAGCTGATTATAGCAACATTTGTCCCAGCGAACTTCACCTTATTGATATAGGCCGAAAATGCCGTTAATTCGGAGGTTGTTAATGGCTCGGGCAGACCGGAACCGTCTAACTTGGCTACTTTTACCCTTACCTGACCATTGACCTCAATAACTGCAGATCGTTTTATAATCCTCTTGTTTTCGTCGAGTAGAACATACACGTACTTTTTTCCGTCCCACTCTAATTCGTCGCCATATTGAAAAATAAAACACTGGTCTCTCAGCCACTCTTTCGTTCCTGATATCAATTCGTTTGCTCTTGCTTCTATTTCTGCTGCATGTTTATCGAACAAAACCTCATGAACCCATATGGCAACGGCAACTACAAAAAATATTAACCGCCAAACCGCCACCTTACTGGTCGATGTTAAATCGGCTAATAAGGTTTGTGAATTGTCAATATTGGGCTGTAAACCCGATAGGGTGCTCATGTTTTGTTTTTCGAGCACCATTTGGTCGTATATTTCGTTTATAGAACGTGCCATATAAATACTGTTTAAATGCTATTTAATTACAATTTCTTTTGCTCCAAAGTATTCAGACCCGAACTGCATACGGACAGGTGATTTGGGTGCTGTATTGAGATACATCTCTGCCCATGTACTGCCTTTTTTGACATCGAGTCCAACTTTTGACAGCCTGACTATCTCGTCATCAGTTATGAAGTCCGCAAATTGAGCTTCGAATACTTCATAATGAGGTGTTTTTATGAAGTCCGTAGGCAATGCCTGTACGATTATTTTCATTTCGGCGACCGAAAGTGTTTTTTGTACGCCTTTATCTACAATTGTGCTTTCTTTTAAACTTACGGTCAACTCCGTTTGTTTGACCTCAAGTTTGGGCACGCCATCGGAAAGTCTCGTACGCATTAAACTCAAAAAATTGGCCACGATGTACTGTTCCTGCTCTGTCAGGTCGCTAAGTAAAAATCGTTTTCTTACGGTGTATTCCGGGTCTGAAATTATCATTTGGATATCTTCGACTGGCAATCCTTTTCCATTGTCTGTGATGGTAGGTATCTCGAATAAAGCGTATTTTATCATATTCATATTGTTACAATTAAAGAATTTACAGATGTATTGTTAATGTTGTTTGTGGGAGCATTCGTTGTGAAAACATTGAGTATTTTCGCATTTTGTAACGCCTCGCTGTCAATAGAATACGAAGCATTTACATTGACCGTCAAGTGGTCAATTTCGAGCAGTTTTATACCTCCAATAATTTGGCAAGCAGTACCAGTGTAATTTCTCATTCGTCCGCTAAGTCGAAGCGTTCCGTAGTCGGTTCCGTTGCTTGTAACTTCGATCATGGTGATTTGGAATATTGTTTTCTGACGCGAATCTTTTAGCTTTAATCTAAAATCGCTGTTTGTATTCATATTCAACTGTATCGACTTACTGCGGCCGGACGATTCATCTATGGTAAGATTTATTTTACTGTTCCAATACGCCCCATCGTCAATTACTGCAATTGTCGATGTTCCGAGCACTTTGGCTGTTTTTATCCGATATTGAGCCACTCCGCCGAATCGATGAGAATACAGTCCATAACACGAGGTAGCTGTATCGATGTACAGCCTGTCGATTGTAATATCAAACCGCTTGTAATTGTACGTGCCTGTCCCGTTATAATCGGTTTGAAATCCGTGCATAATCAAGCTGCTTTGGCTTGTCATCGAAATGAGGCCGACATGTCCTTTTACCGATATTTCTGTTGATGCATCGGGAGATGTCAGATAAATACCACTTGTACCTGCCCAGGTATTGTCGTGATGCATTAACACATTGTCGAATTCGAAACGGTGATCGCCTGAATCGCAGTGCAATTTATACCCTTCATTATCTACAAAACCCTGTAAGAGCTTTCCTTTAACAGTCGATTTGCTCACTTTTCCTCTGACAGTAATACAGCCGAATTGAGCCGTGATACTTTCGAATTCAATATCGACAATGGCGTCCTCGGTGGTCTGATTGTATACCTTGATTGGGAACTGTTCATTAACCGAACTCTCGTAACCTTCTTTGGCATAAAACTCAAAAAAACCTTTGATTACGATTTGACCGCCAAATCCGAATTCGAACGGCGAACCTGTACCTTTTACAATCACTTTTGCACCCGGAAGAGCAAAATAGCTGACACCCTTCACTGCCCAATTCCCGGTTTTGTAATAGTGATTCCCTTTAGTGAAAATCACTACTGTACCTGCAGTAAAATATTGAAGTGCAGCATCGGCAGATTGGAACGAATACCTGGCGTCGTCTTTTGCAAGCGTATCGTTACCCATCTCCGGGTCGATGACAATAATTCGCTGAAACGATTTATACGAAAATTCAAGCATTTGAGTCAACACTTGGTTGAGCACATCTGCAGTTATTTCTCTGTTTTCGTTTTCGTAAATCGAAGCATCAATCAAAGCCTTTAATTGTGTTGGTGTCATATTCGGTAATATTAATGTAGCGATTTATAATTTTCGATTATATAATTTTCGATGTCGCCTACAAGCTCTGCGTGATATTGTGCGGTGAATGGAGCAACAGGTATTTTGGATTGCAGGGTTCTTAAAGCAGAAAGCCAGTCGCCTGTTCGGATTTGAAGCAGCACGTCTGCCACTTGCGTTTCGATACTCAAGGCATCGTTATACGATATTTCGTTTCTTACTATTTTCAAGACAAAGTAAGCCCTGACCCTATTGCAGAATGCCTTGCCTCTGGCTTCGTGGTCTGTATATTCTTGTTCGATAGCCATTACCTGCATTTCGTCGGCTTCGATGTTACTTGGTTCAGGTTCAGTCATCTCAATTGTTCCATTAATCAACCTGCATATATGAATAATTGGGTCAAATCCTAATGGACACTCATAATATTGTTCCTCTTCTATTTTATCGGCACTGGTACTGCAGAATGCAATTTGATTTCCAGCATGGTCGAAACGTACAAACATCGTTTTAGTTTTTATAGATTATTGCATTGATTACATTGCCAGCTCGCATCAGTTCACCTTTGTATATCTCTTTGTTATAGGCATCAGTCTTTGTTATTTTGAAAGATAAATGTGATGCATGGGCTGTTGTTAGACCAAAGTTTGTGTTTTTTGTGCCGTTTGACGATATATAGTATGAGGCTTGTCCACTGGCAACTCGGTAAGCACCTTGGTATCGTGTAGAAGATTTAGTAAGCTCGATGAATGCACTAAACCACCCTGTAGCATGATTCCGTACTTTTAGTTGCTGCGTACTGCCCTCGTAAGACAAACTAAAATCTTTTCCAATCGCTATCATTTTATCCTGATTATATGCAAATGATCCTTTAAAAATTACTGTCGAACGAAAAAAAAAATCGGTCGCAAGTGCCTCTATCAATTCGCTCACATCACTTGCCAAAATAACAGGGACACAGCCCGATTGATCCACATCTGCAAACGTAATAGTAGTTCCCTCCATCGATTGCGATACCGACACCTCGTCGGTTATGAATATACCATTGTCTATGGTCGGGTGAGTAAATACATTCATCGATGGCGACAAGCTCATTAGTACCTCATTACCTGTACCTTCTATCAGTACATTGCCGTTGCTTAATTTTCTAAATCGTATCATTAGTCAAAACTTAAATTGAAACTTCCATTAAATGAACCGGGTTGATTTATTGCCGAAACGGGCTCAAGACTTGCCGGGTATATGTTTTTTTTGCGATAATAATCCAATTCGGTACGACTAGCCACCGTGTCGGAAACAAACAGTTCTCGACCCATCTCAAGGTCTTCGTTTATCCCAATTTTGTTGATGTCTGAAACTTCGAATACGGCAGCTATTGAGCCGTGTTGTTGTAATGCAATGTCCCATATCGTTTGATTAGGTCTGACCATTGTTTTTGTTTTAGTCGCCATACGATGCCTGTATTTTAAGTTCAGTACCCATTTTAACAGTGATTTCAGTTGCTCCATCGGATTCTAATTGAAGCAAAATTTCACGCTCCAATTTGGCTATATTGGTCGATGCCATTGGACTCATCAGATAGTCTGCAATGCTCACTCCAACCAAAGGCGACTGCTTGTATTCTCCTTTTGATGCGGTCAAAATATCCTCGATATGCTGCTCGTCGGAATAACCCACATCGAGGTCGCCCGACAATATCGACAAGTCCTCGTCTAATCCTATGAGTATATCTTTAGCCATGTTTTACTTTGTCGTTTTTAATGTGATCAAAATTTTCGATGTCAATTAATGTTTGTAGTGCCAAAACAATCGATGCTTGAAGCCCTGCACCGCTATGATCGGTTACTGCTACTCCGTTGGTAATCGCATCGATAATGCCGTC
>DYON01000484.1 GCA_020720525.1 Acetofilamentum sp. | reverse complement strand
GATTGGAATGTCTGAACCAATTTGTATCGGCGTTTTGAAGGCAACAAGCCTTCGCGGAAAAACTGTGTTCAGCTTTGAGTATGCAAAAGAATGGCTAAAATCAAATGAACGTTTCGTCTTAGACCCTGACATTCAATGGTATTCCGGACCTCAATTTCCTGCAAGGAAGACAAACTTCGGAATTTTTTTCGATTCTATGCCAGATACTTGGGGGCGAACTCTGATGAAACGAAAGGCTGCACAGGCAGCCTTATCCGCAAACAACAAACCGCCCGTATTGCGTGACAGAGATTTCTTGCTGGGCGTGCATGATTTTACCCGAATGGGTGCATTACGATTCAAAACGGATGTAAACGGTAGTTTTTTAGATGATAACAATGCGCAATCGGTTCCTCCGTGGTCGTCAATCAGAGAATTGCAACATGCCGCGAATATTGTGCAATCCGACACCGAAAGTCTCGAAATAAATAAATGGCTTTCTATTCTATTGGCTCCGGGTTCGTCTTTGGGAGGTGACAGACCCAAAGCCAATATTTTAGACGAACACAATCAATTGTGGATTGCCAAATTTCCGTCTCAAAACGATGTCATTGACAAAGCGGCATGGGAGTATCTTGCATACCAACTTGCACTTAAAGCCGGCGTGAATATGGCTGAGTGTAGAATTGAAAAGGTGTCCTCCGACTATCACACATTTTTCACAAAACGTTTCGACCGTATCGGGGATAAGCGCATTCACTTTGCTTCGGCAATGACCATGACCGGAAACGACGAAAGCACTATACGAGACACAACCGTTTCCTACCTTGAAATTGCAGAATTTATACGATTTTCAGGCGGAAATATAAAGCAAGACCTCGAACAACTTTGGCGTCGAATTGTTTTCAATATTGCCGTATCAAATACTGACGACCATTTGCGAAATCACGGTTTTATCATCAAAGACAATCAGTGGCGACTTTCGCCGGCGTATGACATTAACCCTTCGACAGACAAAAACGGCTTGGCTCTCAATATTGACCTGTACAATAACAGTTTAGACTTCGATTTAGCAATGAGTGTCGGCGAATATTTTCAATTGAATGCAGAAAAAATGAAAACAATCATTCGAGAAGTTTGCACGGCAGTATCGCAATGGGACAACGTTGCAGACAACATCGGCATATCACGAGCTGAAAAAGAACTTATGCGTCAGGCATTTAGGTTTTAAATAACGAATTAGACAAATGAAAACCAAGAATACCTCAGCGGTTTATCAAAAAACAGATGACTGAAAAGTTGATGTAACCGGATGAAACAATAAAATTTTACAGATATTTTTTAACAATTTCCTTCAAAAAATACGACATATAAAACGGCACGTTCAGAAGTCGCACTTTTTTTTGATT
>DYON01000483.1 GCA_020720525.1 Acetofilamentum sp. | reverse complement strand
CGTTTCAGGATCTATGCAGGATGACAATGGTAAATAGTTTTGTTTGTGATTTTTTCATGTTTTACTTTACCCACATAAGTTGAGTTTAGAACACTTTTGCTTAATCACAATTTCTAAAGCCAACTTTTAATTATATCTTCGCCTGGATTGAAATAGCCTTGATACATTTTGGGGTAGTTTTGCCGTATTGAATCAATCATATTGGCAACTCCAATGGGGTTTTCGGTAAATTTATTGGCCAATCGAGCATACAAATCGGGATCGATATTAAAATTGCGCCACTGAATCATGTTGGGCTTGTTTTTATCGAGAAAATCTGCAAGTGCATCAAATTCGGCTTCGGTGTCGGTTACACCCGGAAACACAAAATAGTTGAGCGAAACCCATTTGCCAGCTTTTCGCACAATACGACAACTTTCGGCCAAATCGTCAAAAACATAATCGGTTGGACGATAATAAATATTATAAAGCTCTTCCTGAGCACTATTCATGCTAATTCGAATACTGTCGAGCCCAGCTGCAATCAATTTTTCTACAGCAACTGGCTTGCTTCCGTTGGTATTGAGATTGATAATTCCTTTGCTGGTTTTGGCACGTATGATTTTAATCGATTCCAACAGTGTTTCCCAAACATAAAGCGGTTCGCCTTCGCAGCCCTGACCAAAACTAACCACTGGATTGGGGGCATGAGCAATATGAAACAACGCCAGTTCGGCAATTTCGTCGGGGCTGGGCACAAAATCAATTCTATTTTGGGGCGAAACCATGCCCGAAGTGGGTGGCTGCCACGAAATACAACCTATACAGCGCGAATTGCAAGCCGGACTGGCTGGCATAGGCGCTTCCCACCGATATTGAAAAAAATTGCGTGCTGCTGGGCAAAAATAGACTGTAGCACAATGAGCAATATGCTCCATAAGGCGATTTTGCGGAAACTTCTTCAGAATAACTTCTACGTTTTTGATCACCTCTTTCTGGTTGAACTGGTCGCAATCTTGTCTAATATCTGGATCGATGCGCAAAGCAGTTGCCCACATTTTCCCGTCTAAAAATCCCACTGCCGAATAGGCATAAAGCGGCAAAATACCCGCACCATCTTTTTGTTGCGATGCAGCAAGATAGGTTTGTGTGTGTGCCGGAGCAATAAAAGCCGAAATTGCTGTATGTTTGCGTATCACTTCGGGCTGGCCTGTGTTGCTGTTGAAACCAATGGCCGAATGTCCCTTCATCAAATAAATGTCGGAACCTTCGGGCAAAGGAATAAAATCGGTAGGTTGCAACCTCACCAATTCGTTGCCGCTGCGACCCATAGCTTCGAGCCGAGGATGATCATAAAAACTTCCGTCGTCGAGCGCGTAAAGAAGCTTAGGTGTTTTGCGAGGATGAAG
>DYON01000482.1 GCA_020720525.1 Acetofilamentum sp. | reverse complement strand
CAATGAAGATATTTCCCTTCTTTTTCCTTGTCTTATGCAGCTATATCGGTTCTGCTCAATTGGTTGTTGACACTTTCCCGAGGGTGCCCGATTTGAAAAACTGGGACAATTTTAGTGGTGTTCACTCCGTTCGCTCTGGTGCCGATAGCGTTGTTGCAAACTGGCAAAATGGTATGCTTAATGGAATTTACACTTCCTATTACCCCAATGGTCATTTGAAAGCTTCGGGTCAATACAAAAATAATTTCAGAACTGGCAAATGGACTTTGTATTCCGAAGATGGAAAAGGCAAAGTGCTGCTCAATTTTAACCAATTTGGATATGTTACGCTTAATAGAGCGCGAATTCCTGGGAAAAGTGGTGTGCGATTTGGTCGCGGCACTATTAATTATGCGATACCCGATTTTGCTGTTCAATATGGAAACGACTCAGTGGGCGGACTCATAACAGGAAATGTTAGGTTTCGTCATGGATTGAAAAATGGCAAACTGCAAGAATATTACAGCAACGGAAAACTTCGGTCTGAATCGACATTTCGCAATGGATTATACGATGGTCAACGCTTTGTAAATCATGCCTGCGGTGCCTTGCAGTATTCGTGCGAATTCGAAAACGGTGTTCCAATTGGCGAGCGGAAAGTTTTTGCGCCCGATGGTTCGCTCATGTCGTCGCGCAATATGCAAGCTTACTTGAGTAGCAACAATTCGTTTTATCTCGACGAGTTCGATGTGTTTATGACCTCGCGCAAGTTGCTCTACACTGATACTTCGTTTGAAATGACCAACTTGTTTTTTGCCCCCGATTCGGCTAAACCTTTATTTGAAGTATTGAATAGTGCTTTTGTAGAAGGAAAACTTTCGGCATACAACGACGATGAAATGCGCGAAATGTATTTTCCATTCCATGATAAACCCGATATCAGCGCTCTCATCGAATACGAAGGCGACTGGAACAACCTGCGTGGTTTGCAAGTGAAAGTGGATGAGGTTTTCAATACGCAAACTTGGCTGATGTATAAATTTCCGATTGCAATCAGACCTGTGTCGTCTTTTCAAAAGGTCGATTCAACCGTTTTTCGCGGTGGACCTTGGCTTTATTTCCCGCAACTGCGAAACGATATTCCTGCAAAAGATTATCATTTCAGCTATTTTAAAAGTTTTGGATATCCATATTTTACCATTTCGGCCATTTCGATCCGTCCTTGGGTGATAGATTATACTAATGTCAAGAAAATAGCTGCAGAACAATTGCGTTCAACCGAAAGCGAACACAATGTTTGGCTTGCGTTTTATGGCTTGCGAAAAGATGGAAAAGTTTTTTAATCGAGTTATTCAACGTACAAAACCAATCCTTTAAGATAAAATCCTTCGGGATGAAAAATGGTGTGTC
>DYON01000481.1 GCA_020720525.1 Acetofilamentum sp. | reverse complement strand
CTCGACGAATCAAATAGGGCATCACTTTGCGCAAAGGGGCATAGGGAAGATACTTCGCTACATTGAAACCCGATGCAGCAAGATTGTACGAAATGTGATTGCTCATTCCATACAGTTGTGCAAACCAAATTCTTGAATCGTTAGGGGCTAATTTTGCTTTTTCTACCAATTCAGCTACCAAAGCATTACTATCTTCGTTGTGCGATGCACACATGAAAGCAATAGTATCAATATTCTTCATACACGTTGTTATAGCTTCGTTGAATGCTTGATCGGTTTCTTCTTTCTGCTGCCATACAGCCGATTTTTGATTGATTGCCTGTGCATATTTGTTTTCTTTTTCCCAATATGCTCCTCGAACCAACTTAACGCCCATTGCTATGTTGTTTTTAAGTCCAAATGCAATAGTGTTTTTCAAAAACTCGAGCCGATTGTGTCGATACATTTGTAAAGTATTGAAAATGATTGCTTTATTTTGATTGTACTTTATTGAAAAATCAAAAATGAGTTTGTCAACTGCCATTTGAATCCACGATTCTTCGGCATCGACTAAAATTGGAACCTGAAGCTCGTTTGCGAGGGCAAAAATCGAATCCCATCGTTCTACTGTTTTATTCCAGTTGTCTAATTCAACCTTGTTCATGGTGGTATTGGACGATTTCTTTTCGAGCAAAGCGAACGACGATATTCCCGTGGGTTTGAAAACGGCAAATGATACCAAATTGCGATGCTGGGCTGCAAAACGAATGGTCTCTTTTATTTCGGTAGCTGTGTTTTCGAACGACAACTCGTTGTCTTGCCCTTCAACGCTGTAGTCGGGAATCGACATAATATTGGACTCGGCAAGCCTGTGCATGACAGGCAAAGCGTTACTGAGGGTTTTCCCTCCCACAAATTGGTTGTAAACTCCTTTCAACGCCCAGCTAATAGGAATATGAAGTTTGAGATCCAATACCAGAAAAGGTTTGCCAATTGCAAGTAGCCAATTTCGGCTTACCATGCGGAAAACGCGCGCACTTTTTCTCAAATCATTGTCTGTGAAATGCTGAAAAGATTTTTGTGTATCGTAGAAAGAAAGCATTTTTTTGGCAAAGGTATGCAAAGCCATGTTTAAGTTTGATTGAGAATGCTAAATATCAGTCTTTAATTGGAATAATTTTATTTTTCCATTCCCTGTTTGACGTTCGCAAATAGGGCTCGGCGGAAAAATGAGCGAAAAATTGCTGATATTTTAGTTCCAAACCCGTGTAGCCTGTCCATGCAGCAGTGTTTTTTGCAATTTCGCTGTTTAGTTGTGGCAAATTGGGTTCTGTTTGCGAAATCAGCAGCCAATTTGAATAATGCCACAAATATTTGGTCGAAACACCTCTTGTTTTTTCAACGATGAGCTGCT
>DYON01000480.1 GCA_020720525.1 Acetofilamentum sp. | reverse complement strand
GTAATGAACAAATACAGCAAGAAATAGCCGATTTTAAGGCAAAAATACAGCGTTAAATTTGCATGCCCTTGTTTCTATCTGTGATTTGATGTAAGGCTATTTTCCCCTCTTTTAAGCTCAAAACAAGGTTAAGAGGTCGCAGAGTATCGTTGATTTGGTTTAAAAGCGAATTTAAGCCGTTTTTTAGGCTCATTTTGGCATTGTCCAGTTCCGCACCGGCTCTTTGCTCACGTTTCATAAAATCGTTCAATAAACGGCCTATTTCTGCATTGCTTTTGATTTGACTTTGAAGCTCTGCCGAAAGCTCATCCACTTGCTTCAATAGCTCTTTTTCTTTTGCCTTTGGTTTGAAAATCGACGTTAAAACGTCCTTTGCAGATAGCTTTTGCAGCTCTGCGGACAGCTCGCTAATTTCGCTCTCTAGTGCTCTAATTTCAGCTTTCTTCTGCTGCACCAGTACTGGAATTTCGCTGTAATATACCTTTACGTCCTTGTGCTTTGCTGTGGTTCCTCTGACCCCTCGCTGTAGATTGAATTGCTTCATCCTGTCTGCGTACTGGTCTTGCATCTGCTGTAATCGCTTGTTATTGCCGACCATTTCTTTTGCGCTTAGTCTCCCGTCGCTCGTCAACGGAACAGTAACGCAATGGATATGAGGCGTTTTTTCGTCTAAGTGCAGCGTAAAACGAACGATATTTTCAGCACCAAAATTCTCAATCATGAAATTATAGTTCTCGCGAATCCATGCCTCCGCAGTCTCTTTGTTCTTAAAAATTGCTTTCATATCGTCGTGCGAACCAGTCAGGACGTGTGTTAGGTACTTGACTGCATCTTTTCGAATTGTAGCATTTCCTTTGTATCCCTCTTGTATCCGACTGTTGATAGCTTGCGTTAGTGGTGTGCCCTGGTACTTGACATCAAGCGACCAGTTCCGAGATGTTTTACTCGGATCGGCATGAGGGTATAAGTGCTCTTTTCCCTCTGTTCTGTCGATGTGATGTCCAAGACCAGATCCCGAACCGCTGCCTTTCTGAACGTGATATACCGCAAAGCCCATATTTTCCGTTGTTTTTGTGTTTGTATTAGGGTTTCCAAAGGTCTCCTTTGGCTCAAGACTTCGGCACGAAGTCTAATGAGCTAAACTCTTCTTTGTTTTGTCGTGTCAAAAATACAAATTCAATTTCTTTTTTTGCCTTTTTTCAGTGTCTTTTTTTTGCCTTTTTGTGGTTTTTTTTCCCTTCCGTTTTTGAAGTTGAATTTCGCATTTCAAACCTAAATTTCGAATTTTCGCATACTTACTTGTATTAAGCATAACTTACCAATACTTACCGATTAATATACACGCTATCCGAAAGCCTTGCTACAAAAGGGGTGTAGCGTTTCGAAATGTCGCC
>DYON01000130.1 GCA_020720525.1 Acetofilamentum sp. | reverse complement strand
TGCAAAAACTCATTTCCAAAATCGAAAACATTCTCAACCCGGCAACACAAAGCCACGAAAATAATCACTCAAATTCAAACAACAATCAAAAAATGAATAGCTTGAAATCACCCGTTCGTTTGCTGGCTTTGATGGCCATCAGCGAAATCGCGTTGAATGCCGATGCCAAAGCCGAATTGACGATTGACCAAATTATGCAGTTTGAAGCCAAACTGTTATCTTTTGAAAATTCCGTAAATTCACTCACTGCACAGGTTACCGCGACAGAAAAAGAAAATGCCGACCATGTGGCAGAAATTGCCGCTCGTGATACAAAAATCCTTGCTTTGGAAAACCAAATCAAAGTTTTGAATGGCGAAATTCCCGCCGACGGTGCTCAAAACCCGAAGACAACTGACACAACTCAGGATACCGAAGAAGGCACTCACGCAAGTGATGATGTTATCAATAAGCTCCTTGCTTACAACAAATCACAATTAAATTTTTAATTTTTATCTAATGAATTATACTTTACCAATAGATATTACCCAAATACAAGGTACTGCGGGTAAAATGCAACCAAAGATCAAATCTTTGATGATGGCAACCATTCTTGATGCTTACGGATATTTGACAAAATTTCCCGGCAATGTAAGAGTTTCAGAAGATTTGGTTACGTCAATAGACGGTACAATAATGATGCCTTTTGATCCGGCATTGTCTGTAACAAACAAAAAATTGGCGACTCTTGACAAAAGACAGTTAGTTGTAAGAGTTGGAATGGGCTATATCGTAGATACAAAAGAAAGATATCGCGATACCTATATTGCAACTGCGGAAGATCTCGACGAAAACACTAAAACTTTGCCGTTTGCCGATTGGTATATTCTTACTTACGGAGGTGTTGCTCGAAAAGACTTATCGTTAGTTGTTTGGCAGGGCGTTTATAATTCAGTCGGCACGTCACCGAAAGATATTGCGGACGGATTTTTAAAAATAATTGCTGACGATATTACGGCTACAAATATTTCAACTGCCAATGCAAATCTTTATACTCTCGGAGGCTCCGCTACTGATTATACTTCATCCACTATTGGTGATGAATTAAAAAATCAATTTGCGTTACTCCCACAAGAAAGACAAGAAGCCGGAGTAAACATTTACATTCCTTATCGTTACAAACAAGTGTACAAAGAATGGTTCAAGTCGGAATATACAAATGTTCCCGACGGTGATGTTCCTACCGAGTACTTAGACGGAACTGATAAAAAAGCAAAATTTGTTTGGACATCTGACATGGGAACCACAAAACGTGTTGTAATGTGCTCCAAGGAAAATCTTGTTTACGGGGTTGATAAAGGGAGTGAAGATTTTGGTAAAATCAATGTTTTTGCACCGAATAACAATCCTTACATGATTGCTGCAACGAATAAAGTAGTTTTGGGATTCCAAATTCATACGGTCAATTCTCGCGAATTCAACTGCAATAACCTTGCATAGTTCTCATTAGGCAGGTTTCGGTCTGCCTTTTTTCTCTTTTTATTTCATTTTCAAAATTCAAAAACTATGTTCAGCTTAAATGATATTAAAAATTTAGTCGCCGAAAAAGGTAATATGGGCGGCATTTGGACAGAAGTTTACGCAGCTCCCAGTTCTCACTTTTTAAGCCTCTCAGCTAAACCTTCGGAAGAAGGCGATAGAGATATGGCAAGTGCAGGAAAATTATCCGTTGGCTCGGATACATTATTGCCCGGTAAACAACTGTTTAAAATTTATACCACACAAGAAAAAGGCTCGTTGAAAGCCGCTCGTCAAGGTGAAGTTGATGGCATTAGCCACAAAATTACTTTATCGATGTTTAATCCCGGATTAACATCCGCAGGGTTAGGACTGTTAGAGATACCAAACCAAAATTGGATTTTCTTTATTCGCACAGGAAATCAAATGTTTCGTTTAGGTAATGAAGCGTTTCCGGCAAAATTAGATGCAGACGGCGAAGTTGGGACAGGCGATACTTCGGCAGCTTTGAAAGGTAATTCAATGAATTTCTCTTCTTACGAAGTAGGTTTTGCAGGCGAAGTTATCGATATAAACCGTATTATTGCAATGACAACCGTTGCCGATTCCGGCTTAACTGCCGCTTTCGTTCCTGCACAAGGAGCAACAGGCGTTTTGATTGATGCAGTACCTACCGTTACTTTCAGTGAAGCAGTTGTAAATGCAGATACTTTGGCAGCTTTCACCAATACGCAAATTACGGACGTTGTCTCACTCAAAAAGTATGATGTCAACGGAAACTTTGTTTCCAACAAACCATTCAGTGCAGCCATCGTAGGTCAAGTTGTTACCGTTACGCCAACAACCGATTTCGACGCAGCTTCGATTTACGAATTGAAAGTTGATGCTACGAAAGTTTTGTCGGCAGACATCAAAGGAATCATCACCGGAGCAAGCTCGGCAAGATTTACTACCGCATAAACCAATCAGCGAGCATAAGCGCAGACTACGAAAAACCACGGATTTAATTCCGTGGCATTTTTAAAATATTTTTTTTTCTTAATTCCAAATTTCACAAAACCATGAAAAAGTTCATCGCTATTTGTTTTGCTTTTATTACTCTGTTTGCTTTCAGTGGCGGAGTTGCAAAAGCCGATGTTTCGCCTCAGAAACACGAAAGCGGTATTGTTTGTGACGTTGGCTTTGCAAAAGTCGATTTATCTCAAATTTTTGCCGAAGTTAATTCTCCTGTTTTTTCCGATTTGTACGGGAATGAAGTGCGATATAGTTCGCCGGCTATGTTTTTGAAAACTCAGGCAACTAATCTTAAAAGTTCAGTATGGAAGCCCGACAATTGGCAAATATCAGATGATTACATGTATAGTTACTTCCATTATAAGTATAAAAAATCCGGCAAAAGCAATAATTACAATAGAGCAGATACAAGAAATGTGCGTTTCAAACATCGTTGCAGCAGAAATTGTTAAGGATTTAGAAATTATAAATGAAAGCCCCATATTAGTATATGGGGCTTTTGTCCTTTTGGAATTTCCAATTTAGGCTGACATTTGAATTCACTTTATAAAACTCACTAAATTCTTAATTATGGAAAACTTAAATCAAACAATACAGAAATATCTTGCACAAGAGGAACCTGATTACCTTGAAGGCGTTCGTCTCTATGCACAACACCCCAACGCAAAGAAAAACCTTGTGCGAAACTTTGAACTTTTGCACAATAAAAAAATAATGCACGAAAAATTAGTGTACGAACTCGAAGTATTGATAGGTGCAGAAAAATATTCGGGCAAATGTGCTTTTTTGATTACGAACGTGGGAACTGTTCCGGTTAAAATTTCAAAAGAAACAGAAGCTGCTGCTCCCAAAAACTTTGAATATACTGTAAAATTTGCTGATTTGCCGGAAGACTTAAAAAACCTTGCCGTAGAAAAAGGCAAATTATATTCGGAATTGGCAACTTTGAAAAAATCGTTAGCAGCAATCGGGAAGCAAAATGATGACGATTCGCTCGATAAACGTGTTTCGTTCAGTACCAAAATGCAATCCGTTTCAAACAGAATTATAGCGATTCACGCTGTACTTGTAAAATATGATGTTTCAAAAGAAATTGATTTATCTGCTTTGACTGTTACTGCCGATGAGCCGAAAGATGATGAAGCCAAAACAGATTCGCAGTGGGATGAAGAATCAATTGAAAAAGAATTCGGTATTTCGAAAATGGAATGGTTTCAAAAGAAAGACCTTTTGAAACGCTTGCAATCCAATGTGTTCAAACAGCTCGAACGTGCCGAAACTTCCAAAAAAGAAGCTACACGTTTGGAAAACAAAATGGAAGCCGAAAAGAGCCAAGCCGCAATTGCCGTGTTACAAAAATTCTTTGACGAATTTCCCGAAGCCAATGTATAATGCTGTTCGATATTTCGCCGAAAGAAAAGCAAAGTACAGACTTTAATTTTGATGTTCAACGTCATTCTGCGGGCTTCATCAGTTCGCAGAATGACTATCTCTCAAAATATCTGAAAGAAATTGAAACCGACCACGATGTAATTCATTTCACAAGCAACGGTAGATTCGCGTTGCACGATTTAATTATTTTCTATGCAAAGAAAATCGGACTGTGTAATGTCATTGTTTCAAGTTTTAATATTTCTGTGGAAGCGTCCAACAAAATTCTGAAAGCATGGAATCAGGGTGCATTTTCAAGTTTTGCGATGATTCTCAATTCTCAGAAAAAACACAATTTCATAAAGTCCGTGCGGATTTTGGAAAACAAAATACCGATGAAATTCATTCCCGTTCATGCCAAAGTAGCAATACTGTGGAACGACGCACATTATATCACAATCGTTTCTTCGGGCAATTTGTCGAGCAACGGAAACACGGAGCGAGGATTTATATTTTTTGATAAACATACTTTTGATTTCGATTACCAATGGATGCACAAAATTATCTATACTACGAAATAATCAAGCAGATTGAAGAAATGTCATCTGCTTTAATGTTGCCGTATGATATTGCGGCTATATTGGAAATTGACCAAAAGCAATTCATAGAAATGTTACGTGATGAAGATTCTGAGTTTTCAAAATCTTTCAAGAAAGGATATTTAAAAACGCAATTTACGATACAAAAAAATGCGTTCACCGAAAATTCGGATGATGAAGACGATATGAAAATTATTGATGTTGAGAAAGCAGAATTTCAATTGTCGCAATTATTAAAATTCAAATCTAAACTTATCATTCAACTTGCCTAAGAAAGACAAAGCCATAGAGCTTACATTTGATAAAATTCGGAATTGGTTGAATAATCCCGATGTGCCGTCATTGTCCGAAAAAGACAAAGAAATCTACATACGTTGGGATTATGCCTATGACCAACTCAAAACTGAGAAGACTGCAGCAGTAGTTCAACGGCTGATGAAAAAATTTGGGATTTCAATTGCTTTGGCATATAAAGACATCAACGAATGTCAAAAGCTTCTCACGCCGATGAATCGCCGAGATACTGAGTGGTTGAGAAATTACATCGTTGAAGATTTATTGATGCAGATTAAAGTTGCACGAGAATCTTTGGACAAATCGGCTTGGGAAAAAGCAACATCGCATCTTATTAAAATCTACGCAATTGAGAAAGATGAGCATGAAGGAATTGATGTGAACGCTCTCGGAAACAATAATTATTACATTATTGTTAATTCCAATAACAAACTCGAAAAGATTGATTACAACAAACTTTCTGAGTTATCACCCGAAAAGAAAGTGGAATTAACCGAGTTCCTGTTTCCTGAAATTGAATCGGTGATTGAGGCTGAAAAAATAATGAAATCTTAGATTTCTATATAATTCTCGTTTTATTTGTTTTATAATCGCACGTGAAAAAAAATACCAATATTTTTTTAAGAGGTGAAAAATTCAGAGTTGGTTATGCTAAATAAACCACAATAAATAAATGTCAAACTTACCACTCAGCTTCAATCCGTTTCAAACTGCTATTTCTATACTTCAACCAAAATTCAATTATTTGGTTTCGGGGCGTGGGTGGGGCAAGTCAACCTATTTTGGACACATGCTGCATCAAATTGTCAATAACATGCCCGGAGCTTCGGGAGTTATTGCTGCCAAGACTTTAACTCACGTACTCACATCTATACTCCCGAGCGCATTTGCACATTTGGAGCGGTTGGGCTATATGCGCGACATTCATTACGTCATCGGCAAGCGACCGCCAAAGAGTTGGAAAAAACTTCCGTACCAACCGCCTGTAAAGGATTACTCAAATTATATCACATTCTACAATTCAGAACGGTGTGTAGGGTTCTTCCTCACATCGCAAGAGCGTGAAGGTTCAGGGCGCGGTCCGAATACCGATTTCCTGTTAACCGATGAAACTTTGCGACTGGATAAGAAAAAGTTGGATAATGAATTGGTTCCTACGGTTAGAGCCAATAAGGATAAGTTTGGACATATCCCGTGGCATTTGGGGCAATATCATTCCACATCAATGCCGTACAGCAATGATTCCAAATGGATTCTCGAAACAGGAAATTACTATTTGGAAGAATACGGAATTGATTATTTCTCACTGTGGCGCACCGTTGTGAAGGCACAGCTCGAATTATTACGTATCGAAGACCCCGAAGAATTCCGTATGCAATGGAATGAAGTGCAACGCCTAAGAAAGAAAATGAAACCTTTGCTTTCGAAAGACGGCTTGATACTGTTCACGCTGTCCAATGCTTTTGATAATATTGATAATGTTGGTCTTTCGTACATTAAGCAACAATCGAAAACTTTACCGCAAATCGTTTTCCTCATAGAAATAATGAATGATATTATTTCGATGGTAGAAAACGGCTACTATGCGATGAATGAAGACATCCACGTGTATTATGACAGCTGGGATGATGATTTCACGAATGACCTTGCAATCAACTCAAATTTTAATTTTGCCACGTTAAGCTCAAAGACGGCGGCATTTCTTTCACATCGTTACTATAATCCCCTGTTGCCTGTTCATCTGTTCTTTGATTGGGGCGGTACTATTTCTTTTTGTTTGGCTGCTCAGTTCAATAAGAATGATAATACACTTCATATCATCAAAGAGTTCTATCAATTGCCGGGTGATGAAATGCCAAAGAATTTGATGAAACAGGTGAATGAGTTTTTCTTCACGCATACAAATAAGAAAATAAATTTCGTAAAAGACACGTTGGGCGATGATAAGAGTCGTTCGCTGCAATCTTCGCAGACTATTAATGAAGATTCAATCAAGACACTAAGGTCGGCAGGCTGGGAGGTCAGCATTATGAAGCATCAGTACAAAGAACCGCCGCAAGATGAGAAATGGTTATTGATGCAGAAACTTTTCACAGAGAAAGATTCTTCACTCTTTAAGATTCGCATAGACGGAAACAATTGTAAGTATCTGCTTATATCTATGCGAGACACAAAGGTAAAACAGTCGGGCAATAAGCTCGAAAAAGATAAATCCAGCGAGAGAAAGCTGAATGTTGACCAAAGAACTGCAACGCACTCAACAGACGCACTCGATAAGGGTTGTTATTGGTTGAGTAAAAACATAAAAGAACATACTTTCATTGACGTGAACATTCGCTGATTGGGCGATTGCGGGCTTTTCGCTTATATCTTTTGCATGAATTGTAAGATTTTCAATTCGGCGAAGGATATTCCGTTTCACTGCATATCTTCCCCGAACGAATATCTAAAACAATTCACTGCGAAAGGATAACGCTTCAATCCCTATCGCAAAGCAAGGCTTCCTGCAAAATTCCGAAAACCATTTTGCCGGCTTCGTCGAATTTCCCAAACTCGAAAATTTTGACAGGATATCGGCTATAAGGCGTGTTTTTGCGGCGAATCGGCTAACAATAGTCATATTTGCCCGAAAAAATAACCGGAAATTCCGGGATTTGATAG
>DYON01000479.1 GCA_020720525.1 Acetofilamentum sp. | reverse complement strand
CTTCGTGCGGAATAATAAACACCCCAACATCTTCACCGTATTTAGGCGATGCAATAGCCACTACCTGAGCATCTTTCACACCAGGCATGTGGTAAATAAAATCTTCTATTTCGCGCGAAGAAATATTCTCTCCACCTCTGATTATCATATCTTTAATGCGACCCGTAATGCGATAATTTCCATTAGGGTCTTTCACACCAAGGTCACCCGAATGCAAAAATCCGTTTTTGTCAATTACCTGAGCTGTGGCTTCGGGATTTTTATAATATCCATTCATTACATTGTATCCTCGGCAACACATTTCGCCTTGTACGCCATCAGAACAAACTTCACCTGTTACAGGGTCAATTACAGCTACCTCAACAAATTCATAATTACTACCAACAGTGGTGCAACGCGTTTCAAACGAATCCGAAATGCGTGTTTGTGTCATCCCTGGTGAAGTTTCGGTAAGTCCATAAACACTCGTTATGGTCATATTCATTTTGTCGCTTACCTGCCGCATTAACTCGATTGGACATAGTGCTCCGGCCATAATACCGGTACGCAACGACGACATATCGAATAGTTCGAACATGGGATGACTTAACTCGGAAATAAACATAGTTGGTACGCCGTAAACAGCCGTACAACGCTCTTTATGAATGGATGCCAACGTCATTAAAGGATCAAATTTTTCGACCATCACCATCGTACTGCCGTGTGTTAGACAATTCATTACAGCCAAAACAACTCCAAAACAATGAAAAAGCGGGACACATATACACAATTTATCGTCGGACGTAAAATTCATGTGAACACCCGTGAAATAACCATTATTGGCAATGTTGTGATGCGAAAGCATTACCCCTTTGGGAAAACCCGTAGTACCCGAAGTATATTGGATATTGACAACATCGTAACAATTCAGGGAGTTTTTAATGCTAACAGATTCCATATTCGAACGATTTCCTCCCAATAAAAGTAGTTCAGACGTATTGTACATTCCCCGATGCTTTTCCTGTCCGATAAACACAATATTTTGTAGCAACGGAAAACGACTGGCACTCAGATTGCCGCGCTGCGAAGTTTTCAGTTCCGGAATAAGTGAGTTTACGATTTGAATATAATCGTTACCTTCCACACCATCTGTGAGGCATAAGGTGTGCATATCAGAGTTTTCGATGATAAAAGCAAGTTCGTGCACTTTGTAGTTGGTATTCACAGTTATTGCCACAGCACCTAATTTGGCACAAGCAAAGAAATAGGTGAGCCAATCGGGCACATTCTGAGCCCAAATTCCAACATGCGAATCTTTTGAAACTCCAATTGAAAGTAATCCATTGGCCAAAAAATCGACTCGCTGATTAAACTCGCTCCACGAAAATCGCAACTGCCGGTCGGGATAAACCATAAAATCCCGATTAG
>DYON01000478.1 GCA_020720525.1 Acetofilamentum sp. | reverse complement strand
CGAGTGCCGAATACACTTCGCCTAATTTTTCATACGAAATAGCCAAACCGTTTTTAAAACGTTCGCTTTTGGGGTTTTCGTTGTACAATTCCTTTTTTAATTCTTTATACTTCTCATAATTTTCCAACGCAGCCATCGTTTTTCCGAGCTGCATTTGTATATCGGCTATATCTTGAATGCAAACACTTTGGTTGTCTTTATAATCGATGCTTTCAAAAATCTTTTCGGCAGTTTCGATGGTTTGCAAGGCGGGTGTTAATTGCCCTAAGGTGCTGTAAGTTAGTGATAAAGCAATGCACAAATGCCCAAGCCAAGAATTTTTCTCTGCCTTAAACCTATCCACCACACTTTGGGCATAAGGCACGTAAAGGCTTTGGGTGCTGAGGTGTTCGTTGTCTAAAATATTTTCTAAGGTTTTAATCAATTTTTGGGTGCTATCGGGTGTGGGTTTTAGTTTTTGGCGTATAACTTGGGCTACCAAAGGGTGTATTCGGTAGTTTGTGGCTTTTTTGTTGAGCCAACCGCCTATTACCAAGCCGTTGAGAAAGTCCTCAAAGTCGTTTTCGTTGTCGGGTGCTATGTTCCACATTCGTTTGAGGTGCGCAAGGGCTACATCAATGTTGTCGAAAAGGGCAAACGGTTTCAAAAAGGCTTGGTTTTCGGCACTTTCTTTTTCGGGTTCAAAAAGGGCTTCTATGTAAGTGTTGAGCTTGGTTTCTTTATATTTATCTAAATCTGCTTTGGTCATGTCGGCGTGCAAACCTGCGGTTATATCGCGGTTGAGGTCTGGGTGCGTGGTGTCGGCTTGGCGCAAAAGTTCCAAAATTTGCAAAGGCGTAAGGTATTTTTTCTTTCCGGCTTTCGCCAAAAGTTCGGTTAGCAAGGTGTGCCTATTGATGTGTTGCAACAATTCGGGCAAGCCTTCCATCGTTTCACTATCGGGGTAGTGGTAAGTAAATAATGCTTTGGCATCGTTCATTTCCAATTCGTTTACATCTATTTGTACAAAGTTATCGGGTACAGCCCGCGAAGTAATGAGTAGTTTAAAGCCCAAACTTTTCAAAAAACCTTCGTTTTGGGTCAGTTCTTTGGCATTGTTGGCATTGTCGATAACTAATAACTTGTTGCCTGCCAAGTTTGCCATTTTTTGAGTTAGTTGCTTCAATTGGTCTTTGGGGTTGGGCAATTGTTTTAAATCGATACCGAAATACTCATGCAAACCCAGAATGAGTGCATTGTGCAGCGAATACGTAACCAACGAAATCCACGCCACGTGGTCGAATGCCTGTATGTAGGCTTCGGTATGCACAAATTCGAGCGCCAGCGTAGTTTTGCCAATGCCGCCCACACCGTTGAGCAAGGCAATGGGCTGCCTTTGTTTGAGTTTTTCGTTTATTTCGTTCAATTTTT
>DYON01000477.1 GCA_020720525.1 Acetofilamentum sp. | reverse complement strand
GAAGATATTTTTAAAAAAATAATAGCTCACTCAAAAGAATACGGATTTATTTTTCAGTCGAGCGAAATATACGACGGACTTTCAGCCGTTTACGATTACGGACAAAATGGAAGTGAGTTAAAAAACAACATCAAACGTTATTGGTGGGACGCCATGGTGCGCCTCAACGAAAACATTGTGGGCATCGATGCAGCTATCTTTATGCACCCAACTACTTGGAAAGCATCGGGACACGTGGGCGCATTCAACGACCCATTGATTGACAACAAAGACTCAAAGAAACGCTATCGCGCTGATGTTCTTATCGAAGAGCATTTAGCCAAAATAGAAGCCAAAATAGACAAAGAAGTGGAAAAAGCCGCTAAAAAATACGGCGAATCTTTCAACGAAGCTGAGTTTAAAAGCACCAACGGCAGAGTGTTAGAAAATCAAACAAAAATGGACGCCATTAAAAAACGTTTTGTTGATGCGCTTAATGCCAACGATTTAGACGCTGTACGACAAGTAATTATCGACAACGAAATTGTTTGCCCCGTTTCAGGAACAAAAAACTGGACAGAAGTGCGCCAGTTTAACTTAATGTTCGACACTAAGTTAGGTTCTGTTACCGACGATGCCAACACCATTTATTTACGTCCCGAAACTGCACAAGGTATTTTTGTTAATTACCTCAATGTACAAAAAACCGGACGCATGAAAATTCCTTTTGGCATCGCTCAAATAGGTAAAGCATTTAGAAACGAGATTGTTGCACGACAATTCATTTTCCGTATGCGAGAGTTTGAACAAATGGAAATGCAATTCTTTGTAAAACCCGGCACCGAAATGGAATGGTTCGAACAATGGAAACAAACTCGCATCAAATGGCACAAAACTTTGGGCTTAGGTGCTGAAAACTATCGTTTCCACAACCACGACAAATTGGCACATTACGCCAATGCCGCAACCGATATTGAATTTCGTTTCCCGATTGGTTTCAAAGAATTAGAAGGCATTCACTCACGTACCGACTTCGATTTGAGCCAACATCAAGAGTTTTCGGGTAAAAAATTGCAATATTTCGATTCTGTTGAAAACAAATCGTATGTTCCTTATGTAATCGAAACTTCCATAGGTTTAGATAGAATGTTTTTAGCTGTACTTTCAAGCTCTTTCCAAGAAGAAGAAATAGCCAAAGAAGACGGAACAAAAGACAGCCGAGTGGTTTTGCGTATTCCTCCGGCACTTGCGCCAGTTAAATTAGCCATTTTCCCATTGGTTAAAAAAGATGGACTTCCCGAAAAAGCAATTGAAATTTTCAATACGTTGAAATACGATTTCAATTGTCAGTACGAAGAAAAAGATACCATTGGCAAGCGTTACCGCCGCCAAGATGCTATCGGAACGCCTTATTGCATCACCATCGACCACGAAAC
>DYON01000129.1 GCA_020720525.1 Acetofilamentum sp. | reverse complement strand
ATGCAAATATAAACTAATTTATTTTTGTGGGCAACTGGCGTTGTTCGTTTTTGCAAACCTTTGAGCATTTTTGCCAAGCATTAAATATGTTGAACGAAAATCATGTCCCCACTCTGAAACGCAATGAACTTCATAAATTACGCAAGAGAAAAATGCTAAACCGAGTTTTGAAACATCAATTGTCCGAATGATATTTCTAAAATCTTGCATTACAAATCTTTCAGGAGAAACTAAAAGGAACATTGTTTCACCATATCAGAAGTCAATTAGTTTTTTTACTCTTTCCTCTCTTTTTAAGTTTGAATTTATGAATTCGCAACAGTCAATCCAATTTTGTTTTAAAATCTTAACTTGGTACTCCATTAACGATTTTATGGGGTCAACTACCAAGCACAAACCTGGTTGTGGAAATGTAGGTAATTGAAAGGTCAATGATTTTCCGCGTTCCTGTTGGAAGCAAACCTATTACTAGTTTTTGTTGTAATGCGTGGGAAATGATAGGGAGTTGTCCATCTCTAAACTTTTCTTTTCTGAAAATGTTTTTAATGCTGAATTCAAGAACTGTTTTTTTGAACTCTTGCCTTAAAGTTAGCTACAACTTTTGCAATACTATACAACTATCAACAATATATCTTGCTTTAAATTGCATTAACAGAAATGTTTTTTAATATAGTGGCAAACCTACATGAAAACCTTGATTATTAAGTACCCCTGATAAAAAAGGCATGTTTATACTGGAAATTGTCAAGTTTCACAAGGTCGCTCTCCCATTTAGCAAAGCTATCACTAAGTGTAAAATCTTTAAAACTTCTTTTATTGTCGAGTTCATTAATTGCCTGTGCATGAGATTTTTAATCAGAAAAAACAATCAAAATTTTGCAAAGTGCAAAAACAACACTTTTGGGAAATTTGATTTTCATATTGAAACTGTTCTAGTAAGCTACAAATGTATTCTGCTTTGCCCCTATAAAATATAAAACATTCTTGTTTTGTGTATTGGCTATATGTTGTCTAAAATCGCCGCTTAATTTTTTTTATTCTTCTGTAACTTTCCGAACAACCTCTGCGTCGAAGCATTAACCTTGGTTGGTTTATTTGCAAAAGATACCGGAACAATGATTTTTTCACCGGTATCTTTTTTTGTTGAATTAAAAAACACTATTTTTACGCTTGAATTACTAAAAATCAAAATAAAATGAAAGAATTCTTTAAAATGATGTTCGCTTCCATGACAGGCTGTTTAATCACTGTTTTGGTTGTGTTTTTTGTTATGATGGGGGTTATTTCTGGACTGATGTCGTCGGGCGATTCGGAAATTGTTGTAGAAGACAAAACAGTACTGGTAATCGAACTCAACAAAGCAATTGTTGAACGGACTACCGACAATCCGTTCGAAAATATCGATTTTGCTTCGATGAAATCGGATAAATCGTTGGGATTGAATCAGATTTTAGCTACCATAAAATATGCTGCTACCGACGAGCGTATAGGAGGAATTTTGCTCGATCTCAGTGGGCTCGATGCTGGTTATGCTACCATCGAAGCTATTCGCAATCAGCTCGATACCTTCAAAGCTTCGGGTAAATTTGTGTTTGCTTATGGCGACAGTTATTCGCAAAAAGCTTTTTATTTGGCTTCGGTTGCACAAAAACTCTATCTCAACCCAAAAGGATCTATTGAATTTAAAGGACTTTATATGGAATCGATGTTTTTTAAAGGTGCTCTCGAAAAACTCGAAGTTGACGCACAAATAATTCGACATGGCAAATTCAAAAGTGCAGTAGAACCTTTTATGCTCGATAAAATGAGCGATGCAAATCGTTTGCAATTGCAAACTTTTGCTAATAGTTTGTGGGGACAAGTAGTTGACCAAATTTCGAAAAGCAGAGCTGTCAATACTGCTAGCCTCAACAGCATTGCCGATAGTTTGTTGGCTTGGGATGCAAGTGGCGCTCTGAAATACAAACTTGTTGACGGATTGGTATATCGCGACGAACTCGAATCGTTGCTCAATACAAAATCGGAAACCGAAGGTGGTGCACCAACACTAAGTCTTTCCGACTACTACAGTAGTGTAAAAGAAAAAATGTTTAAATATAGCGAGAACAGAATTGCCGTTATTTATGCTTTTGGCGAAATAAACAATGGAAAAGCTTCGTATGGTACCATAAGTGGCAAAGCCATGTCGAAAACCATTCGCGATGCAGCAAACGATCCCGCAATAAAAGCAATTGTGTTGCGCGTAAACAGTCCTGGTGGCGATGCATTGGCATCCGAAATGATTTGGCGCGAAGTGTATTTGGCCAACAAAATAAAACCTGTGGTTGTTTCGATGGGCGATTATGCTGCGTCGGGCGGATACTATATTAGCTGTGCAGCCCGTAGAATTTATGCCGAGCCAACCACCCTCACTGGAAGTATTGGTGTTTTTGGAGTGATTCCCAATTTGCAAAAAATGTTCAACAACAAGCTTGGAATTACTTTCGATGGAGTTAAAACCAACGAACACTCCGACTATATAGGTGTAAATAAACCCATGAGCGATTTCGATCGTGCCGTTATTCAGAAGCAAATTGAAGATATTTATGGCACATTTGTACAACGTGTTGCCGATGGGCGCAAAATGAAAAATGCCGATGTTGATAGCATTGGGCAAGGGCGCATTTGGTGTGGTGTCGATGCTTTGCGAATTGGTCTTGTGGACGAACTCGGTGGAATAGATTATGCCATTGCGTATGCTGCAAAAGAAGCTGAAATAACCGAATATTCAATTGAAGAACTTCCAATTGAAAAAGACTTTTTCACGGAATTTGTCGAAAACATGCAGAGCGATACTCGCGCAGTCGATATCATGCGTAGCGAACTGGGCGATTTTGCTCCATTGTTCGATGCATGGCAGCGCGCAACACAGATGAGTGGTGTTCAGACTCGCCTGCCTTTTTTCCTCATTATGCACTAAGAAAATTGGGTAAAACAAAAAAAGGCAGGAGAAATCCTGCCTTTTTTTGTTCGAATATTTCGATTTTTATGCTTTTGGAGCATCTGCACCATCTACGCCCTCACCAGCAACAGCAGTACGGCTCGAAGCAACCATTACAATTATGTTGTTTTGTGGCAACATAATGTGATAGTCTTCAGTTTTCAAGTCTTTAGCACGTACAGCATCGTTAATCTCGAGAGGAGTAATATCAACAACAATTTGCTCAGGCATTTTGTCGGGAAGTGAAGTTACTTTTACTCTTTTAACTTTCTGAGCAAGTTTTCCACCTTTTAAAACTCCTGGTGAAGTTCCTATGGTTGTAACTGGAATGCTTAAAGTGACGGGTTTGTCTCCAAAGAATTCGAGAAAATCTACATGCAGAATGCTGTCCGATACAGGGTGATATTGAATTTCTTGCAAAATGGCATTGCGTTTTTGTCCATCGATAGAAAGTTCAACAAAGCAAGCTTTTGGAGTGTAAATAACTTCTTTGAATTGTTTTTCTTGTGTAAAGAAATGAACTTGTTCTTTTCCACCATAAATTACACAAGGTACCAAGCCTTCTTTGCGAAGTTTCTTTGCATCTTTTTTCCCTACGTTCCCTCTGAGGGAACCGCTCATAGATACTGTTCTCATTGTTTTTTGTTTTAGATAAAGGTGTTTAAATTGAAGTGAGTACTAATCGACTCACAAGTCAAATTTCGTTGAATTACATCGGCAAAAAGTTCGGCCGATGAGAGCACTTTCACTTTAGCCGATTTGTGTTCCTTTGGAATGGTATCGGTTATAATGAGTTCGGAGATGCTCGAGTTGTCGATATTCTCGTATGCTTTTCCACTTAAAACTCCATGGGTACACATAGCACGCACACTATTTGCACCAGCATCAATCATAAGCTCGGCCGATTTTGCCAAAGTTCCTGCTGTGTCAACAATGTCGTCGAGAAGAATTACATCTTTTCCCTTCACGTCGCCAATCAAAGTCATATTGCTAATTTGATTGGGTTTCGAACGCTGTTTGTAGCAAATAGCCATGTCGCAATTGAGAAATTTTGCATACGAGTTAGCTCTTTTGGTGCCCCCTGTATCGGGCGATGCTACAATAACATTAGGGAGATTGAGGCTTTTGATATATGGAATGAAAATAGAAGAAGCAAAAAGATGATCGACAGGAATGTCGAAAAAGCCTTGAATTTGATCGGCATGCAAATCCATTGTGATTACTCGGTCAACGCCTGCGGCTTGAAGCAAATTTGCTATTAGCTTGGCGCCAATTGCCACACGGGGTTTGTCTTTGCGGTCTTGACGTGCAAAACCATAATAAGGAATCACTGCATAAATGTGATGAGCCGAAGCACGCTTGGCTGCATCGATCATGAGTAGCAATTCAAACAAATTTTCAACTGGAGCAATGGTCGATTGTATCAGAAAAAGTTCGGTGCCACGCACAGTTTCTTCGAACGATGTCTGAAATTCGCCATCTGCAAAATGGGTGATTGAAACATTACCCAGCGGAGATCCGTGTGCTTCTGCAATCCTTTCGGCTAATGGCTTGGTGGCCTGGCCTGAGAACAATACTACCTTTGGGTCCATGTTGAAATTTTTTGCAAAGGTAGAAAAAAAAGCCACCCCTACGCCACAAAATAGAAAAAAGTGTTTTATTCAATCCACCCCAGCATCGAAGCAAGCTCGCGAACACATCCTTGACCACCTGCTGTATTCAACACTACTTTAGCAACAGCCATAATTGCTTTTTCGGCATCGGCCGGACACGTGCCCAAACCCACATTCGAAATAATTTCTTTATCGTTGATGTCGTCGCCAATGTAAGCTACTTGCTGAAGCGAAATTCCCAATTCGATGCACCACGATTGTAGAACTGGCATTTTTTCGTCGGTGCCAACATATAGACGTTTTACGCCAAGCATTTCGGCACGGTAGCCAATTAGGTCGATGTTTCTTCCATTCGAAATGAATCCAACTTCTATTCCTTGTCGCAAGGCCATTTTGATGGCTAATCCGTCGCGGGTGCTAAATTTTTTCCACTCTTTTTGGTCGGAACCAATATACATGCCGCCATCGGTCATCACTCCATCAACATCGAGAGCAAGTAAGCGGCAATCGAAATTTTCGGGAATGCCTGGCGACGAAAAAAGCAGTTTTTCTGGAAAAATATTCAGCGCAGTCGAAATTGAAACAATTTCCGAAGGAAGTGGGTTTTTTTTTTGCAACAATATGGTTTCTATGTCCTCAACAGAAATACAACTCAACTTCGACAGCTTTTGGTTGTCGAGATTGCGACTATTCATTATTTGCTTCAGATTCGATACAAATGTTTTCATGGTGTATTCCTAATTGTTAAGAAGTTTGAACAATATGGCTCGAAGAGCTGTGAGATACAGTTGTCTAAACTATTTTTCTACCAACAGCAGCTGCAATTGGTTTGAGTGTTTCGAAAAGCGAGCGAAATTGTTTGTGGGTGAGTTGCTGTGCTGCATCCGATTTTGCAACTGTTGGGTCCGGATGTACTTCGATGAGCAAACCGTCCACACCCATTGCAATAGAAGCACGTGCCAAATCGGGAATACCGTAAGCATAACCCATTGCATGGCTTGGATCGAGAATTACTGGAAGGTTGGTGAATTCTTTCAGATAGGCAACTCCACAAAGGTCGAGTGTGAATCGCGATTTGGTTTCGAAGGTTCTGATGCCGCGTTCGCAAAGCATTACATTTGGATTGCCTCCCGATAAAACAAATTCGGCTGCTTGCACAAATTCTTGCAAGGTGGCTCCAAAACCGCGTTTGATAAGAATTGGTTTTTGAGAACGGCCACAGGCTCTTAAAATGCCATGGTCGTACATAGCTTTGGCGCCCACCTGAACAACATCGGCATAATCGATAATCATGTCGATGTGAGTGCTGTCGCGCACTTCGGTTACAACCGATAAACCATATTTTTCGCGCATTTTGACAAGCAATTTCAAACCATCTTCGCCCATTCCCTGAAAGCTGTATGGCGATGTTCGAGGCTTAAATGCCCCTGCGCGAATGCTTGTGAGACCCATTTCGAAAATTAATTGTGCTGTTTGCTCAATCATTTCTTCCGATTCTACACCGCATGGTCCAATGGTGAGAAGAGTTTGAGCCATTCCAGAAGTGAAGTTTCCGATGCCGATATTGCGTGTTTCTGCTTGAAATTTGCGCGATGCAAGCTGAATATCCGAATCCATCGCCCAGCTTTTTTCGATGATTGAGTCGAATTGAGGCTTGGTTTGTTTCATAGCCGAAGGAGTTACAACAAGCATTTTTCCGTTGTAGAGCAGCTGAATTCCTTCGTGGGCAGCCGCAAAATTGTCGGCTTGTTTACTATCGATGTTGTTTTTGAATTCAATAATCATAACTCACCTTTAATTAGGTTGTTGAATTTGAGCGTTCCAACCAATTCTCCGTTTTCGTTGGTTACCGGAAGAAAAAGGACAGGAAAAGTAAGACTTTTTATATAATCGAGAAGCTGGCTCACCGTATTGCTGCTTCGTACTGTGGCTGGCGAAACATTCATCACCTCTTCAACCTTTAAGTGTTCTAAATGGGCCCAGTTTTTTAATAAAGCTCGCCGAATATCTGCGTTTGAGACAATCCCTATGAGTTGATTGTTGTTGTCAACAATATTTACAAAACCCAATTTGTAGTTGTCGATTACTTGAAGCATTTGGCGGAAATGATAATCTGACAATTTCAAAACTGGAATTTCGTCGCTATTTAGCATAAAATCGCCAACACAATATGAACTACCAACTTCGTTGCTCCGAAGCATCATCATGGCCGAGCCAATAAATTCCTGTTTCAACAAATACGAACCAACCACCACCGAATACACGCCCATATTTCGTAAGATGAACGAAAGCTCGGCATTGATGCCGCCATCAACATGGATTTTTTTGTCGGGATAGCGATTTCGGAATTCTCTTATTTTTCTGAAATTCTGAGGCTGAAAAGGTTCGCCGCTTTTTCCTGGCGTAGTAGCCATAAACAAAATAAACGAAGCCTGATTGGCAAATTGTTCAAAAACGTCGATGCTGGTGTTGGTTGTGATTGCGATGCCAAGTTTGCCTTTGAAACTGGCTGGCAGTGGAGTCCAGCTTTCGATATTTTCGAATTGGATGGTTACCAACTCTACACCAAGTTGAATGATTTGCTCATAGTATTTTTGTGGTTCGGAGCTAATAATATGCAAGTCGATGGGTGTGCTGGAAAAAGTTTTAATTCTTGCAATATCGTCGAACACGCTTGCATTGTTGTTGCAATCGATATGGAAATAATCGGAACGATAGGCATCGAGCTCGCGAACAAGCTCTTGCAAATTGGTGTCGCCGGCACTATAAAGAGAAGCCGAAATTTTCATTGCAATAAATATTCTGCTGCAAAGATACCAAAAGCAGGTGGAATAAATCCCTAACCCAAATTGATGTCTTTTATTTCGAAGATATTGCCAGCTTTATCGGTAATATAACGCGCAATGCGACCGTTTTCCTTGGCAAATTCTTGCACTTTATACCCCATCTTTGTCGCTTTTTGGGTTATAGTCTCAGGTC
>DYON01000476.1 GCA_020720525.1 Acetofilamentum sp. | reverse complement strand
TTGAAAACAACACCAACGGATTTGTATCGTCGTTAACCATTAAAACCAACGATGCGAAAGGAAAAGAAAGCGGAACCAACCAATTGGTAATGAAATGCGAAGCTGGCATTTTCTATTTTGATATGCAAAATTTCATTCCAGCTGAAACCTTAGAAGGTTTCAAGGAAATGGAAGTTTCGGTAGAAGCAAACAATATGCAATATCCGGCTGTTCTTGCCGAAAATTCAGCATTGCCCGATGCCAGCATCACCATGGTGGTAAAAAACGCAGGGATGACATTAATGACAATTGTGATTAACATTACAAATCGTAAAGTTGTAGGCAAAGAAACCATTACTGTTCCAGCAGGTACTTTCGATACTTGGAAAATATCGTACAATGTTGATAGTAAAATGGGTTTTGCAAAAGTGCAGTCGTCGGTTATTGAGTATTTATCGTTGGGCAGCGGAATGGTTAAAAGCGAAACCTACAACGATAAAGGTGCTTTGATGGCTTACACCTTGTTGACCAAGCTTGTAATTAAATAGTGTTTTCTTTCTTTTCTGCCTCGTTTCGATATTCTTATTTTTTTTGCGCATATAAGGACAAAAATAATCGTTAATACAAATTATTTTCGAAAAATGTATGTGCATTAAAAAAAGATTATACCTTTGGATTTGTTAACAAAAGAGTTTTGATGTGTTAACGCATAAGCACAACACTCTTTTTATCAGCGTGTTACATTAAATCCAACGACTATGAAGCCAGGTTCAAAATTCAATATTGACGATTTTATCCATGAAAATACGGCAACATCTGAAATATTGGCTCAATTTAAGGGTACTATTACCGATCGCAAGTCGGGCCGAATTTTGGATAGCATGGAGGAGCTTTTTGGCGAACAAGAAAAACGAATTCGCAAGAGAATTCTGATTGCTGGAGTTGAACTGTTGCAAAATATAATCAAGCATAACGAATATCCGCTTTACCCTGCGATTTTTTTGGCAACACGTACACGTCAAGGTTTTAGAATTGACTGCGGTAATGCTGTAAGTATATTGCGGCGCACAGTAGTTGAAAAAAAAATCAGAGACGCAAACCGCAAAGCTGGAGGGAGTGTTCGCGACAATTTCCGTCAAGCCGAGGCTGAATCTACTCAACTAAGCGAGATTGGTTCTGGTTTGGGTATGCTCGAAATTCGACGCAAGGCAGGGATGCCACTCGATTTTGCTTTTACAGTAATCGACAACGATACTTTTTTCTTCCATTTGATTATCAAATTCAACATGGGTGAGTGATAGGCAACGTCAACATTACTAAGACGTTAAAGTATCTGGAAAATTTTATGATTTTGAGTTGGGATATTTCATACTCAGCATGACAGTGCTTTTTATTATTTCACAAAATAAAACCCATTAACAGACTGTCATTCAGAGACCA
>DYON01000475.1 GCA_020720525.1 Acetofilamentum sp. | reverse complement strand
CAACACCTTTGTTGTAGTACTGTTCACCTATAATATAAAGTCCGAGTTCAGCTTTCGGAGGATTTGCTATTGAAGGATCGCTTGTTGGTGCAATATAGTCTTTATCAATTGCTAATGATTTTTGATAAGAATTATAAGCTGAATCAACAGGATTCACACAAAGATTTTTGTACTTTTCATCTTCAGAAAGAGCAATCCGAAGATAAATATTGCCTCTGTAAAGCCAAGTTTTTGGTTCATTCATCGTCTTGGGATGAATTTTTGCGGCTTCAATACATTCGAGTGCTTTGTCTAACCTTCCTGCATTCAAGTAGTTATACGCACTCATTACCATATTAGATTGGCCAAATGACATTACGGAAAACATAATTCCGAGAGCCAAGATTATGATTCGTTTCATAATTCGATATATTTAAAAGGTTTCACAAAAATACAATTATCTTGAAAAAACAAAGATGTTGCCAAAAAAATGGTGCTATTCGTCATCATCGCTTTCTGGATTAATTTCTTTGGTTTTTTCAACATCATCTGAGTCGTCAGCAATTTCGTTGGTTGAGATATTTTGAATATCGGTTGAAATTTCGTCGTTTTCATCGAGGAATTCTTCCTCATTTTCCACAAAATCGGAGACAATTTTGGCAACAGAAGCAATGCTATCGCCTTTTGTGAGATTGATAAGCTTCACACCCTGCGTTGCACGGCCCACAACACGCAAATTGGCAACCGACATACGAATTGCAATACCGCTAGCATTGATAATCATGAGTTCGTCGCCATCTTTCACAGCCATTGCAGCAACCAGTTTCCCAGTTTTATCGGTAACGTTGATGGTTTTCACACCCTTTCCACCACGGTTTGTAACGCGATAGTCTTCGATATCGGAACGTTTTCCGAAGCCTTTTTCGGAAACAACAAGAATCTGGTCTTCTTTATTTTCGATGCAAACCATTCCGATAACGCGATCGCCGGGTCCAGCAAGTGTAACACCACGCACACCACTTGCATTTCGGCCCATCGGACGAACTTTCTCTTCGGGGAAGCGAATGGCTCTACCCGAGCGCAAAGCAATAAGAACCTCGTTTTTACCATTGGTCATGCTGGCCTGAATAAGGGTATCGCCTTCGCGAATTCCAATGGCGTTAATTCCATTTTGGCGCGGACGACTGTATGCTTCGAGGCTGGTTTTCTTAATCACACCCATCTCGGTGCAAAGAATAATGAAATTGCTCTTCACATATTCTTCGTTGCTGAGGTCTAATGTATTGATAACAGCTTGTATGCGATCGTCTTGTTCAATAGCAATTAGGTTTTGAATTGGACGGCCTTTGCTATCGCGCGATCCTTCAGGGATTTCGAATACACGCTGCCAAAATAATTTTCCTTTTTTCGTGAAGAATAATAGATAATCGTGGTTTGAAGC
>DYON01000474.1 GCA_020720525.1 Acetofilamentum sp. | reverse complement strand
GAGGATGGTATCCGGGGCGCCGAGGGTGGGACGGTTTCTGAGGACGCTTTGTTAGACCCCGTTTTTGACTTTAGGACACCTAAACCGACACGCCAATATCACGATTGAGGTTCACGATGAAGTTGCGTAAAGTCATTTTATCTTTCCTTTGAGTTTTTTATTTTCCCAATCTAATAAGCCTTTCCATTCTTCCTCAATCTCCGCTGCTTGCACTTTTTGGATGCCCTTCCACGTGCTATATTGAATTCTTGATAAGTTTTCACCTTGCGCAGGCTTTCTGAAAATAAAAAGGTGTTCGTGCATAATCAAATAAAATTTGTAGTGTTTTGCGCTTGCAGACCAACGCGGCGCATGTGTTGTGTTGTGCTGAGTCTTGATAACTTCTTCTTTCAACGCAAAGCCTGACTGCAAACATCTTTGGAGAACGAAATGAGATAACGGAATGTAATGCTGTCCTTTTCGGGTATCGCCAATCAAAATTGCACAATAACGACCAGGTTTTAGAACACGATACATTTCTTTTATCGCAATTTCTAGCGCGTCTAAAAATTTCGGTATGCTTGAAATACTTGATAAATCATCGGGGTTTTTCCCGTCAGAATATTTGACGATATTTGCATAAGGCGGATGAGCAATAATCAAGTCAATCGAATCGTCTTTGATGGATAAATTTTGAGCATTTCCCAACTTTACAACCTGTTTTGTATTGCCTTTGAATTCAAAGCATATTCTTTCAGAGGTAATATTTACAGCATTTTGATTAATGTCAAAGCCTATGGCGTTTCTATTCAATAACCTTGCTTCAATCAAAGTTGTCCCACTTCCAATCATCGGGTCTAAAACCCAATCGCCTTCGTTGGAATAATTCAAAATTACATTTCTTGGAATTTGCGGTGCAAAATTCCCGCGATAATCTGGCTTATGAGTTGCCCATGCGCCGCGAACGGGAAAGTCCCAAACTGTAGTTTTTTCTTGCGCAAAGTCATCAGGTTGAAGTTTGTTCATAACTTTTATTCGCTTCCTGTTGGCAAACCTAGCCAAGCAAGCGGCAATTCATTAAATTTGTAATGACAATTTACGCTGTGAATATAGTCAAGAGAGTCTTTATATATGGGATTCTTGAACCAGTCACTTAAAACATACACATATTCAACTTTCAAACCCAATGAAGCAACCATTTTTTGATATTGCTTTCTTTTGAAGTCACATGTTTGTAGTTTCTCATCTACTGAGCCGCCAATTTGTTGAAATTTGATTTCGACTATAAACAAGGTTTCGCGGACAATAACTAACAAGGCGTCATCAGGCACAAGCCTTTTTGACAACATAGATTTCCAATCTATGTTGTCCTCATCTAAAAATTTATAAAATTGATATTTCATAAAACATCTAGCGACCAGATCGTCGTTAAAGAATATTCCCAA
>DYON01000473.1 GCA_020720525.1 Acetofilamentum sp. | reverse complement strand
TTCCCCTCCTAATTATATCGAATGTTTCACCACGAATAAGCATCCCAATTCGTGGCATTGTATTTCAGCCTTGCTTGAAATACAATGCATTCGCATTAATCAACAGAGGATAATTCGTTTTTAATTAGTAAATTCGTGGTAAAAAAGTTTTTTTTTTACCCACATAAATTTAGAATAGAGCCAAATCTTTTGACGGTTGCTTTCTGGCTGCGAAATTTAGCAATTAAAAAAACACACTGTTCCATTATTTTTTACTATTGGCATTCATTTCTTCGTTTTCTCCAACATCGAGATTGTCGTCATCGTTGCTATCAGCTTCATCTTCGAAATATTTTCGAACGGGATACATTATTTTGAGGTCTTTGCGATAGTAAAACGCCAACACCAACCCCAAAACAAAGCCGCTGAGATGGCCTTCCCACGATACTTCGGGGTCGATTGGAAATATCCCCCAGAAAATGCTTCCATACATAAAAACAACAAATAGCGACAATGCAACGAGCCGTGTTTGGCTAAGCAGAACGCCAGTGAAAAAAATGAACGAAGCCAACGCATACACCGATCCACTTGCGCCAATATGCCAAGCCGGTCGAGCAAACACCCACAGCCAAGCCGAAGGAACAATGTAGCTGAGTACAATTACTGTAATGGACATTGTCCGATAGTTGTTGAACACAACAATATAGAGAATGAATAAAGCCGACACATTTCCGCCAAGGTGAACCCAGTCGGAATGTACCAACGGAGCCGTAATCAGTCCGCGTAAGCCTTCAATTGTTTGCGGATACACACCTGTGAGCCAAGGTAAATCGTCTTGAAAAATAAAAGTAAGAAAAGGCAATAAACACAACAAAAACGACATGTACAGCGAAAAGCGGAACCACGATTTGTCATGATTCAGTGTCGTTTTGTCGTGATGATCTTGATAATTATCCATGTTCGTTTGTAAGAAACTACAAAATAATGTAATTTTGTAGAACCAATTACGTTTCTAAAAGAAAAAATATCATGAGATTCATTTTTGCATTACTTTTTGTTGTTTATGCTATATTCGCTTCGGCGCAACACGATCCAACAAAAACCGACGATAAATTCAGAAGAGCCCTCCAAATAATGCGTCTGAGCTATGTTGATAGTATCGACGAAGACCATTTGACCGAGATTGCCATTATAAAAATGATGGAAGAGCTCGACCCACACAGTGTTTATATGTCGGCCGAGGATATCAAAAAAGCAAACGAGCCACTCGAAGGCAATTTCGAAGGAGTGGGAATTCAGTTTCAAATAATTCGCGACACTATTAATGTGGTTGACGTGATTGCAGGTGGTCCGAGCGAAACAGTAGGAATACATGGTGGAGATAAAATTGTTAGTATCGATGCTGTGGAATCTACTGGAAAAGAAATAGATAACGATTTTGTTTTGA
>DYON01000128.1 GCA_020720525.1 Acetofilamentum sp. | reverse complement strand
AGTTCCTTCTTGTTCAATAGGATTTTGGGTTGCTAAAACAAAAAATGGATCGGGAAGTTTGTGAGTAACTCCAGCAACAGAGACTTCGCGCTCTTGCATTGCTTCAAGAAGCGCCGATTGGGTCTTTGGGGGCGTACGGTTAACCTCGTCGGCCAAAACAATATGCGAGAAAACAGGACCTTTTATGTATCTAAACTGACGATCTTCGCCCAAAATTTCAGTACCAATGATGTCGCTGGGCATCAAATCGGGTGTGAATTGAATTCTAGAAAAACTAAGACCGAGTGCCTTTGCAATGGTTGTTATCATCAGTGTTTTTGCAAGGCCTGGAACTCCAATCAACAAAGCGTGTCCTTTACTCAAAATACTAATCAACACTTTGTCAATCACTTCGTCTTGTCCTACAATAACTTTAGCTACTTCAGCTTTCAATTGCTGATACAATTCCTTCAAGCCTTCAGTTGCTTCTACATCGTTGGCGAAATTTCTCATATTAATCCCAATTGAAATTGAATAGGCAACTCTTGAAATCGTCGTTTATACGAACATACGTTACCGATTTTTTCTCCTTTACCCACTTCTCCAGAGCTTGAGTCTTTTTTGCATTCAAAGCATACTGAGTAATTAGATTGTAATCGTTTTCTAATGTTGCTTTGTGAGGAGTTGTTCTACTTTTCAAATACAGCAAACGATATCCATCTTTCCCTTCGTCGGTTTGAAAAAGCACTGGTTTGCTGATGTTGCCAGGCTCAAGTTTATCGACAGTAAAAAACACAGTAGCATCAACTTCGTCCGACTTAAAACGGGTATTGCCAGAATATGAATTCACTATCAATCCTCCGTTCGACTTGTAATCTTCTGGATTGTATTTTTCCGAAGCCTCTACAAAATTGATCGATCCCGATGATATTTGTGTGTACACATCGTCGAGTTGTTTTTTTGCATTGTATAAATCGGTTGGCGAGGCTTTTACTATTAATAAAATATGTCGAACATTAATGTAATCGCCTTTTCGTTCAATTAGTTGCAGAAAATGGTAGCCCGCAGGTGTTTCTATGATTTCCGAAACATCGCCCGGATTTTTCAAACCAAAAGCTGCTGCTTCGAACTCAGGAAACATTTGCCCCCGACTAAACATTCCAAGCTCACCTCCTTTTTTGGCACTACCTGGGTCTTCGCTATACAATCGAGCCAATGCCTCAAAGTTTTCGCCCTTTAGTATTCGTTCGCGAAGTGCTGCCAACTTGTCGTAAATCAACAACTTATCGGCTTCCGATGCTTGTGGAACAATTACAATCTGCCCAATTTCCAAGTCCGATTCAACAAAAGGAATACTATCTGCACTCAACTCGTTAAAATACTTCCGAACCTCTGCTGGCGAAATGGTAACGTTTTCGGTTATTTTTCCCTGCATCATCTGAACCAGCATTTGCTCGCGGATTAAATCTTTGAACTCATCTTTGATTTCCAAAATGCTTTTATTATAGTATTTTTCCAAGGCTTCGGGGCTTCCAAATTGAGTTACAAAATATCGAATACGGCGCTCTATTTCGCCATCAACCTGCGATTCGGAAACCACAAGCGAGTCGATTTCGGCTTGAGTAAGCAACATTTTTTGCAGCAACAATTCCTCCAGAATCGAACATCGCAACTCGTCGGTTGGCTTTTCGCCTTGCATCACAAGTTGCCAATACTGTGTTTCGACTTGTGAAAGCAAAATCATTTTTGAGCCAACTATTGCAACTATCTTATCGATTGGTTCGCCCTGTGGTTGAGCATTAGACGTTAATTGCAATACAAGGCTAATGATAATGAACAGCGTTATTTTTCTCATCTTATTAATCAAGGTAAAGTGTAATTTTCTTCTCCTTCAACGCATTTTCGTAAATTTTATTTCGGTAATCGTTCAAAAGTTGATTTTTCTTTTGCGCTGTGAGGATTGAAACAATTCTTTCACGAACCAAAACAAGTGGCGAAGGGCTTTCGGAAAGTAAGTATCCGTTGAAACGAACATAATACACTACCGAGTCCTGTGTAAGCTCGTAAAACTTATTGATTTTTAAAAATTCTGCTTGGTCGCTTGTTTTTATCGGAATTTCTTTCAAAATATCATTGAAATAAAACCAAACATTGTCTTCAAGGAAATAATTCAAAGCACTGCTTTTTGCCATTTCGGTCAATTGCCGACGATCGTTGTCTTTGCCCGATTGAAGCAGAGTCTTCATTTGAGCTGCTTCTTTTTGGTTGGAGCGAAGCTTCACATACATCACTTTTACAATGTTTTCTTGAAGCAAAAACTCATCGGGATTGCTCGTGTAATAACGAGCAATTTCATCGTCGGAAACAGCTACCGAAGTTGAATCTGAAATCACACTCTCTTCGATGGCTGCGATGGTAAGCACCTTGCGGGCGTTTTCAACTTTTTTCTCTATTTCGTCTTTTTGCTCATCGGTGAGCTTGCCACTCGATTCCGAATACATGAGCTGCTGAATAACCCATGTGTTCACCATGTTGTGCAAAAAACTAATACTGTCTTCGGCACTCATGTTGGCAGGGAAATATATATCCGACAAATACAACTCCTCGCCATTGACCTGCGCAAGTAAAGTGTCGTTTTTTTCTTTGTTACCACATGCAGTTGCAATAACCAAAATTCCCAATACAACAATGGGAAGAAAAACTTTTCGCAACATCATTTTGAATAAATACTTTTCAGCACATCATCATTTATCTTGAAGCTGTATTTACTCCGTAGCGATTTAACCCACTCCTGCTCAAGATAATTCTGATATTCGGCAGTCACCAACCCTTTCACTTCCCTAAGAGGCTTAGGCTCCGGATTAAGTGTACTCAAAATCCATACGGTTGTGGTTTGATTATCTTGGCTATAAGCTGAGTAGTGGTTTTTCTCCCACAAAGTTTGATCGACCAATGCATTTACACCTTTTTCAACCTTAATTGTTTGATAGGTAACCGATGGAACAGTGTCGGTATTGAGCATGGATGCAATATTTTCCGGTGTATAACCTTTTTTAGGTGCTTTTTTCAAAAGCTTCTGTAGTTTTGCCGATACAACTGCATTTTTGCAAGTAAACAAACATGCTTCTACGCGTTGTCCGTACTGGTAATTCGATTTGATTGTTTCATAATATGCCTGCAATCCACTTGTATCTTTCACTGCTTTCGACCAAACATTTTTGTCCATCAAATCGAAAAGTAAAATACCATCGCGGTATTCTTTCATCAATGCTTTAAATTCAGGATATTTATTTTCGAGCTTGCTGTTTTCGTATTCAACAATCATGTCTTCGCTAAACTGATTGAAAACAAACTTCACAAAGGTGAATCTATCGTCTTCCTTTTTAATTTGCGATTGTTTCGTCTGCAAGTATTTGGCAAAATCGTCCAAGCTGTATTTTTTGTCGGCTATGCTACAAACTGTTTTTGCAAGCGATGCACTTTCTGGTACCTGCCAACTTGCGCTGTAAATGCTATCGGTGAGCAAAGGAAGAATTTCTTTAAGCACTTTTTCGTCGTAGATGAAATTGTATTCCACTTTGAGACGAGCAACAAGTTTATCGCGCGCAATAAACGAACGCTTGTCGCGTCCAATTCGCATTTTCAAGTCGCTTTTAGTTTCTTCAAGGTTACCTACTGGCTTATGATCGAGCAGTTTGATGATATGCCAACCATATTCAGTATGTATTGGTTTTGTGGTTTCGCCTGCATTCATGCTGTACAATGGCAAAACAAAATCGGGCGAAATTCGAAAACTTCCAAACCAAGGCAAAACGCCACCTTTTACTGATGAGCCCTTATCGTCGGAGTATTCTTTGGCAATATCTTCGAAACTTGCACCAGCTAAAATTTTGTTGTAAGCTTCTTCGATTCGAGTTCTTGATGAATCGGGATTGCTGTCCGAAACACGTACAAGAATGTGTGCTGCTTGCACTTTTCCAATTGCAGGCTTACGATCGGTAACTTTAATAATATGGTATCCAAGCGGAGTACGAACAGGCATACTGAGCTCGCCTACTTTGAGATTGTAAGCAGTGGTTTCAAATTCGTAATAAAGATTCAAAACACTAAAAAAGCCCAAATCGCCTTTATTTCCTTTAATGGTCGATTTTCCATCTTTTCCTAAGCGGTCTTTGGCACTCTCATCTTCGCTATAACGCAAAGCAACATCTTCAAACGATGCTCCACCTGCTATTTTCTTGCGTACATCCATCGCTTTTTTGTAGGCTGCAATTGTATCGGCTGGCGATGCATTGGGCGATACACGAATAAGAATATGCGATGCGCGCAAATCCCATTCACTTCTTTCGAATGCTTCCTGAAGAAGACGGTCGGTAACTTCACGGTTCGACAGATATGGTTGAGCCAATTGTTTGCGATAGCCTGCAAGCTCGTTTTTAAATGCCGATGAAGTGTCGAGTCCCAACGACTCGGCTTCTTTCACTTTGAGCTTGTAGTTGATAAACAACTCCATATAGTCGTTCACATTTTTTTCGGTCAGAGGCTCTTCTTTTATGTTGTTCTTGTTGTAAACTGCAAGAAATTCCGATTTTGTAATCTTCTCATTGCCAATGGTTAGCAATACTTGATCGTTTTGTCCTGAAACAAACTGACCAAAAAACAAAGACACAATTAATGTAAAAACCAACTTTTTCATAGTTCCATCAAATTTTAATTTCCAAAATTAGTAAAATTAACGACTGTAATTAGGTGCTTCGCGAATAATTGTAACATCGTGTGGATGACTTTCAATTATTCCCGAATTGGTAATGCGGATAAACTGCGACTCTTGCATGGTTTCAATGTCTTTTGCTCCGCAATAGCCCATTCCAGCACGCAAACCACCAACGAGTTGATGCATAACTTCGCTCAAAGAGCCGTTGTATGGAATTCGACCAACAATTCCTTCGGGCACCAGTTTTTTGATATCGTCTTCGGCATCTTGAAAATATCGGTCTTTCGAGCCTTGCTGCATTGCCTCAACACTACCCATGCCACGATAGGTTTTGAATTTTCGTCCCTCGAAAAGAATTGTTTCGCCTGGACTTTCATCGACACCAGCAAAAAGAGACCCAGCCATCACCGAATAAGCTCCAGCTGCAACGGCTTTTGAGATGTCGCCTGTGTAGCGAATGCCCCCGTCGGCAATAATGGGAATTCCGGTGCCTTTTAAAGCTTGCGAAACATCATAAACTGCCGAAAGTTGCGGAACACCAACGCCAGCAATCACTCGCGTAGTGCAAATAGAGCCAGGACCAATTCCAACCTTTACAGCATCTACGCCTATTTCGGCAAGTGCCAATGCTGCTTCGGCTGTGGCAATATTGCCAACCACCAATTGAATTTCGTTGAATTTCGCTCGAATATTCTTTACCATTTCGAGTACTCCGCGCGAGTGGCCGTGAGCTGTATCTATCACAATGGCATCGACTCCTGCCTCAACAAGTGCTGCTACGCGCTCTTCGGTACTCGACGATATGCCCACTGCTGCTGCAACACGCAAACGACCAAGATTGTCTTTACAAGCATTCGGACGCTCTTTTATCTTAATAATGTCGCGGTAAGTTATTAGACCAATAAGTCTGTAATCTTTATCGACCACTGGAAGTTTCTCAATCTTATATTCTTGGAGAATTTCTTCGGCTTTTTCGAAATTGGTGAACTCGGTTACAGTAACCAAATTGTCTTTTGTCATTACATCTTCTATAAGCCTATAATGCTTTTTCTCAAAACGCAAATCGCGGTTGGTTACAATTCCAATGAGCTTTCGGTCTTTGTCAACCACAGGAATACCGCCAATTTTTCGATCTTTCATCAAATGCAATGCATCGGCAACGCTTTCTTTAGCCGAAATAGTAACAGGGTCGATAATCATTCCATTTTCAGCCCTTTTTACTTTTTTCACTTCAATGGCTTGCCGCTCGATACTCATGTTTTTATGTATCACACCTATACCACCTTCTTGAGCTATTGCAATTGCCATTGCCGATTCGGTAACTGTATCCATTGCTGCCGATACCAAAGGAACATTCAGTTGAATATTTCTGGTAAACTTGGTGATGAGGTTTGTTTCGCGGGGTAATACTTCGCTATATGCCGGAACCAACAATACATCGTCGTATGTGAGGCCTTCCGGAAGAAATTTGATGTTCTTTCCGTTCATGAATAGTTTCTTTTTGCAAAAGTAATAATATCTACCGTATTGAACGATGTTTTCTGCGCTCAATTATATACAGTCTCAAATCGGTTTCGATTCGTAAAACCCATTTGTTGGAAAAATCGCAAACTACTTTCTCTGTGCACTGCGCGCTTTTGCAGCATCTTCGAGACGTTTCTGCCAATTCGATTTCTTAACAGGTTTCTTCTTATTGGCTTCAATTTTTGACCTCAATGCATCTTCGTCGGTGAAATATCGAATGGCAAAAATCTGTGCAAAGGTGATGAGGTTAGCTAATAAGTAATAGTAACTCAATCCAGAAGAATAGCTGTTGAAGAAACCAAGGAACATGATTGGCATCAAATACATCATCGTTTTCATTCCGGGCATGGTGCTCGACGATCCCATCATTTTATCGTTAAGACGCGTGTAGATGATGGTTGAAATGGTCATCAATAAGGTGAAAAGACTCACGTGGTCGCCATAAAAAGGAATGGTAAAGCCAAGTTCGAGAATCGAATCGTATGTTGATAAGTCGGTTGCCCACAAAAACGACTGCTGACGCAACTCGATTGATGCAGGGAAAAAGCGAAATAATGCAATAAGAATTGGCATCTGAAGAAGCATGGGAATACATCCCGACATGGGACTAGCACCAGCTTTTTTGTACAAATCCATGGTGGCTTGCTGCTTTTTCATGGAATCTTCCTTCTTCGGAAACTTTTTGCCAATGGCATCAACCTCTGGCTTAAGAATACGCATTTTTGCCGAACTCTTGTAGGTTCGCATGGCAATTGGAAACAAAACAAGCTTCAATATAATGGTGAGAAGCAAAATGATGATTCCATAGTTGAGATTGTAGCTTTCGAGCCAATTGAAAACAGGAATAACGGCAAATCGATTTATCCATGCAAGAGGAGCAAAACTCCACCCAAGTGGTATCTGACGCTCAAGTCCAAGACCATAAGCACGAAGGGTCTTGTATTTGTTTGGACCGCTGTAATAACTAAAAGAAATACTGCTGTCTTTGCCCTGAACAAAATCGAGGCTCAAACTTGCACTCATCGTTTTCAGATAGTTGGTATCGGTAAGTTCGCGCGTATATGATTTGATGTTGGCCGAGGTGAATTTAGTACTGGCAATCAACGATGTTGAGAAAAACTGCTGCTTAAACGATACCCATTTGAGACTATATTTTAGGTTTTCTTCGTCGTCGCTGCGTTCGGATAAATAATCAACTTCTTCGTCGGAATCGCAATAATAAACAGTTGACGAAAGGCGCTCATTGTCTAAACTCTTTTCGTTTCGAATTAAATCGGCATTCCAATTCAGCGTCATTAGATTGGTTCCAGCTGGAATGAAGTTATTGCTGTTTTCGAAATCGATATGGAACGAATATCGGTAACTGTCTTTGTAAAACACATAACGGAATACAATGGCTCCATTGTTGTTGCCTGCG
>DYON01000472.1 GCA_020720525.1 Acetofilamentum sp. | reverse complement strand
GTTCCAATTCATCAAATGCCAATTCGTGTCGATAGAAATGTCGCAGACGTTTTGTCGCGCATTAGCATTAATCGGCAAAGAAAGCACTATTAAAGAAAATAATTCGTAAATTCGTGGTTACTAAAAATAGATTAATTGTCAGCAACAATTAGTTTTTTGGTTGCAACAACGAAATTATTTTGAGTCAATTGGCAAAAATACCTTCCGTTCAATATTATCAGTAATACTTAAACCGTCTATTATTCTTCTTTGGTGATTTTTCGAATTCGTTGCAAAGAGTAACAATATCTATGTAGCTAACTGTAACAACAAAAAAATAATTCAGCAATAATAAAAAAGTTATATCTTTGCATCCTCAAATCGGGGCGTGGCGCAGTTGGCTAGCGTACTTGGCTGGGGGCCAAGTGGTCGTCCGTTCGAGTCGGACCGCTCCGACAAACAAAATGAAGGTTTCCCCCTTAGGGTGACCTTTTTTTTATTTAAAAGGCACTAACATTTCCTTAAGGCAAAATGTCGGATTTCACCAAAAAAATTCAATACCCTTGTAACTTCTCCAGCAATAATCTGTCTATTTGTCAGTTTAAACAACTGGCAAAAAAATTGATTACGCCAACATTCCAATTTTCATTATGAAACGATATATCTTTTTAGTTTTCTTTCTGTTTTCGCTCGCTGCAGGAGCACAGAAATTCACAATCAGTGGTTACATCAAAGATGCTTCGAGCGGCGAATCGCTTATCGGTGCAAGTATTTACCTCAAAGAACCACTGAAAGGAACCACATCCAATCATTATGGATTTTATTCAATCACCGCCGACAAAGGCACATACACCCTTGTATCGGATTTTATGGGTTATTCGCAATACACCAAAACGATTGAGCTCAACCAAAATATGACAATCAATATTGAGCTTGAGCCAAAAGCAATCACAGGCAAAGAAGTGGTTATTACAGGCGAGCGTCCCGACGAAAACCTGCAAAACACCAGCATGGGTACATTTCAGATGCCTGTTGAAAAAATTAAAACCATTCCAGTTCTGTTTGGCGAAGTCGATATTCTAAAAACCATTCAGCTTACACCCGGAGTACAATCGGGCGGCGAGGGCAACAGTGCTTTTTATGTGCGTGGTGGCGGTCCCGATCAAAACTTGGTGATGCTCGACGAAGCTGTAGTTTATAATGCTAGTCACCTTTTTGGTTTTTTTAGTATATTCAATGCCGACGCTTTGCAAAATGTTGAACTTACAAAAGCAGGCATGCCTGCCAATTACGGTGGTCGCCTTGCCTCGGTACTCGACATCAGCATGAAGGATGGAAACATGAAAAAGTATCAAGTAAACGGTGGAATAGGACTCATTTCTTCGCGCCTCACCGTGCAAGGTCCCATAAAAAAAGATACATCTTCGTTTATCATCAGTGCCCGCAGAACG
>DYON01000471.1 GCA_020720525.1 Acetofilamentum sp. | reverse complement strand
GTTTTGAAAAACGGAATTTTTGAAAACTTTCGGATGGCAGTGATTGGACTCATAAGTATTTAGGAGAGCCAACATTCTGAAAGAAAAGCTTGTTGGCACAAAACTTTAATCAAGTTCATTTTCTTTGCTTTTGGCTGCCGATTGCCGAATTCAAATCAACCCAAGTTAATCATGCTAGGGCTTAGAACCAAACGAAGTATAGGTGCATAATGCAATCCAAAACCTGTATATCGGGTTAAATGAATTGTAGAATAATACAATTGGACACAGAGTTCTATCGAAAATTCGCGCGACATTTCGAACCGAACTCCAGCAGCCGAAAATAAACCAAAGCCAACACCTCCCTGCTTCACCGTGTATTCTGTGGTTCCAGTATTGGGAATATAACCATCATCGCCATAAACATTACGCAAATTGAAAACAAGATCGAAAATTTGAATCTGCGACTGTTTTACATTCACACTGTTTAAATTGAACCCCAATTCAACAAATGGTTTGATGGGCGAACCATTCTTGTTGGGAAACGCAAACAACATAGAAAAATCGATATTCGACCGCGATTCCACTCCTGTGATAGAGCATGGAATATAAGTATGCACGCTACCTGGCAAAGGTGGATCGACCTCAAGATTGAATGCATCTGCCAGATTTAGCTTTGTAAAATTGAAATGGGCATTGATGGAAAAATCGGCCGAAAAATGATAACGAGCCGAAAAACCAGCATACAACGAAGGATTGTAATGCATTCCTAAAGGATATTCGGCAATCCAAAAATTGTCGCGAGAAACCTCCTCCATTAGCTCATTTTTAATATCCTGATACCAATAAATATTCGAGAAAACATAGTCGATGTTGTTTTCGTTGCTCGGACGTCCATCGTAATAACCAGCATGATTCTTAGAAGCAAAATACACCCCCGCATTGATTCCCAAATTCCAACCCTTGGTGTATTTGGTTGTATCGTCATCCCATTGAGCCTCGGCAACAAGCACTATCAGCATAAAAAAAACGAAAAATAATCTGTGCATACGTTGGCTTTTTGCTTTGAACAAATATACAAATAATTTTACACACAACAAATCTAATCGCTACTTTTACAGATGTTGCAATGCAACGCCTCTACATTGTTTTCTCCTTCACAAGACGCGGTAAATAGCGTCTCTACACCTTTCGCTCCCGCACGTTTGTATCGTGTGGTATATTCATAAATAAAGACTTCCTATATCTAAAATAAGTCGTTGAAATGCAACGCATCTATAGTTTGCTTTTCCAAACGCCAATGCTTTCAGATCCTTCGCTTTGCTTCGGATGCCGAAACATCGGAAATGAAAATAAACCGTTTTTTAGATTCAGAAACCATGCCTTTGGCTTGATAAACAAGCTCAGAATGACTGCAAGGAGAGACTATACAGTCATCCTGCGTCGTCATCCTGAACT
>DYON01000470.1 GCA_020720525.1 Acetofilamentum sp. | reverse complement strand
AAGACGCACCCGAAAACCGAGCACGCCTTTTACCCAATGACAAATGACAAATGACTATTGACAAATGACTATTGACTATTGACCAATGACCAATGACCCCTGTTCGGCGGAGCGTCCACGCTCCGTCGGACTATAATTCAAGGCTCTTGCCTTGAAAACAAAAAACAAAAAAGACGCACTCCCGTTCGGCTGAGCGTCCACGCTCCGTCGGGCTATGATTCAAGGCTCTTGCCTTGAAAACAAAAAACAAAAAAGACGCACCCGAAAACCGAGCACACCTTTTACCCAATGACCAATCACTATTGACTAACGACAAATGTCAAATCACCAATGACAAAAAAAAGAAACAGCCCCTATAAGATGACTGTTCCTACCCATGTTTAACAACAAATTCCTAATTCCTAACTGTTTACTGTTTACTGATAACTGTTCACTGACTAATATTTCTCTTTCTGGAACCCCATAATGCGGAGTTGCGAAGCATAATCGTCGGGGTGGTTTGCCTCAACAACTTTTACGACCGAACGCAGAGCGCGTCTTACACTTGTTTTGTAATGATTCTTGGACAAGGTGGATTCCGTGATGTCCGAACTTGTTGTGTAGGTCTCCGCCACCACCGATTGGTAGCTTGATAACATGCCGGTCCAATACACGGCACCGTACTTACGGTCGGAGAAACCGTATTCCACAATTGCGCTTGTCATCAATCGCAAACTGTTTAGAATACCCTCGCGGTTGCGCGGAAACTTGTAAGTGCGATTTATATACTCGATACCAAACGCTCCAAAATGCTCCGGTGCCCGACGAGCGCCGAACTCTTCGTTCAAATATTCCTTGACGCGCTCCAAATTTACATTCATTTCGCGCTCCAACACGGAAGCATCGCCCCCTGTGCGCGGTTTGCGGGTGTTTGAATACTGCTTTTGCCCGAGTGCTTGTGTGTATCCTTCATTCAGTACATTCAGTTGTGCTTTGGTACAGAATACAGTCGGAAAATACATCTCAGCACAGTTGGCAAACACGTTTTTGGACAAACTCAACAGTTCCACATCTGTATTGGGCAGCCAAGCCGTTGTTCGTTTCGTGGTCGGTTTGTCGGTTTCGGTGGTCGTGTCTGTTACACTGCCTAACTCTTGCGTCTCATCGGTAAGGATTTCACTAAATTCTTCAAAACTCATAATGATATGATTTTTAAGGGGTTTAAACTAATTGAGCGACAAATGTAGTTTACATTTTTTCAACTATAAAATACTTACCGGGGTTACACGTAAATTTTAACATTATTTAACAAAACGCACCGCCATAATGCCTAATTTGAACCCTAAACGCATTGAACCAAGGCATTGAGTTGCGACTCAAGGCAGATATCACGCTCAAGGATGGCATTGAGTTGTTACTCAAAGCATAAATATCAATCGAAAATAAGCATTGAGTTGC
>DYON01000469.1 GCA_020720525.1 Acetofilamentum sp. | reverse complement strand
CCGCTGTTGCGTGCGAGCATGAGGAAAAACCAGCTGAATGGGGTGCGCCTGTGCGCAAGTATGCTGGAGATGTGTGGGAGCTTGAGAATGCTATCGCAAGAGGTTTTTTAACAGACATCCAGCCGAGTGGCAATTTTCGTGAAGATGTGTCGAAATTTCTGTTTGCGCAAGGTGGCGGCAAAAGTCGAGATACAAACGACCAAATATGTCAATATCCTAACGCATGGCCAAAAACAGCCGACAAAGACGGGTTCAAGTATCATACCGTCCATGATATTACTCATGTGCTATTTTGCGAACCGAAAATATGCGAGTTTGTTGGCTATAATCCAACGGATGAGATTTTTTATGCGATGCCCGATTCTATCAGGAATGGCATAATCGACTACCATATTAATCTGGGCAATATCAGCACGAGCGAGCATATTAACCTGGTTGCGGCGTATTGTATCTGGGGCGGTGGCGGATACCACGCTACTGTTGAAAAATTTACAAAAACTTACGGGAAAATAGAGACATTCATGCACCTAACAGGTGAGTATTTTGTTTTTTATAACTTGCTTAAATATCGCAAGGAAGCGATGCAAGAGAGTAATTTTGACCGCATTTGGTTTGTAAATGAAAATGGACAGCAAACCATGCTGCAACAATCTAACACAAAGTATTTAAGTCTCACCAAAGAGCAAGTGGCGCACAATTCAGCACCGAATAAAAAAGGTTATTACAGAAAAACAGGAGGATGGCCGACCTATGGAGCTGGCTGGTCGAATGGGTTAGCACAATTTCATCGTGTTTTTAAAGTTTATTGCAAATGAATATAGCTTTATTAACTTTTACGGTGTTTGTTTTCATGTTAACTTCATGCAACTCAACACTTAGGCATCAACAGAAGTGCGCAAAGTGGGGCGTATGTCAACAGGTTAAGGACAGCACTGTGTATATTGAAAGGACATCCTTTGACAGCGTGGTGGTTGATAATTCAGAATTTTGGGTCGATATGCTATTCGAGTGCGATTCCAGCGGTTCGGTGCTGGTTCGTCACATAGATTCTTTGACGGCAAAAAACATAGACCTCACAACTCAACTAAAAACTAATAGATTAGTCATTCATGGGAACGTTGAGACGCAGGTCATTCGGATACCTATATTAATGAAGTCGCTTGAAAAAAAAATAGTTCAAGAGCGAATAACCAATATGTTAACATCCATGCAGTCGTTTTGGCTTGTCATGGGTAAAGTGTTTGCAGGGTCGATTTTAATTACAATGATTAGCGGGCTTTTGTGGCTACGTTTCAAAAAAGGATAGTGTTTTCGTGTGTTTTAAGTTTGGGAAAGCGACTTTCGGGTCGCTTTTTTAATTTAGACTGTTTCTAAATTACAACACTTTCGCAAAGTTTAACATTCCGTTAACACCATTGCAAGTAAATCAGTAGTATATTTGT
>DYON01000468.1 GCA_020720525.1 Acetofilamentum sp. | reverse complement strand
CTAGTTTCAAAAATTCATCTTTTTCTTCAGTCGTAAAAAGAAAATTACCATCGTCATTTGGCATACTACCATTCATCATCGGTTGAACATTACATAATGGCTTTGTCCTTGAATTTAATACAAAATCTTTGCCTTCTACTAAATATGGATTTATATTTTTTACTTTGATTTCATATGGCTCACCATTAATATGTTCATATTCAAAAATTCTTTTATTACCACTATCAAAACAAGAAAATCCTATTATGACAACATGTACAGCTGCATTTCCTTTAGCTTCATTACTCCAGCAAAATGTTCGATGAGCAAATTGAATTTTGATTTTGTAATTTCCTAGGAGAATTGACCAAAGAAAACCAACTTGCTCTCCTTGTGTAATGGAATTAGTACTAACAAAAGCAGATTGTGTAGAGTTGCAAGTATACATATATTCAGCAGCTTTCACGTACCAACAAGTTACATAATCTAAAATACCAGTTCCACTAATTCGTTTAAATATTCGTTCAATATCTTTTTTTTGTTCAATTGATTGAAATTGTTTCCCCACAAACGGCGGATTCCCCAAAATATAATCAAAATATTTGCCTTCTATTCCGGTTGTCCATTCAATGGTAAGCGAATTGCAGTTTTTAATTTGGGCAGCTTCTTTTAGCGGAATGGTGGGTATGGTTTTGCCAAACTCGTTTTCGAGGCGCATGTTCATTTGGTGCTCGGTGAGCCACATGGCCACTTCGGCAATCATGGCCGAGGTGCTGTCTATTTCGTAACCGTAAAAATTGCTTAACAACACATTGTTGAGCAGATTTACATCAATTACAAAATTGCCTTTGTTTTGCAGTCGGATAATTTCAATATCGAGCAAGCGAAGTTCGCGGTATGTTACCACCAAAAAGTTTCCGCAACCGCAGGCAGGGTCAAGGAAACGTAAATTGCTTAGTTTCTTCCGGAATTTCTCCAATAGTGCCGGTTTGTGTTTTACGCTTTCAAATTCCTGCCGCAATTCGTCAAGGAACAACGGCCTGACCACCCTCATAATATTCTTTTCGGAAGTATAATGGGCGCCCAGGGTGCGCCTGTCTTCCTGGTGCATCACCGCCTGAAACAACGAACCGAAAATAACCGGTGAAATAAACGACCAGTCGTATTCGCAGCATTTTATCAAAGTATCTCTCAAAGCGGTATTTTCGGTGGGCAGCTTATCTATTTCCTTTCTGAACAATCCACCGTTTACATAAGGGAACTCCATCAAAACCGGATCGAAACCCCCGCGCTGATTGTAAGGCCTGTTAAGAATTTCGAAAAACTGTTTTAGTTTGTCGCCAAGGTTATCAGTAGTGGTTTGTTCGCGCAAATAGTTCTCAAACTGTTTAAAGCGGAATATCCCGGTATCTTCGGCAAACATGCAAAACATCAGCCGGGCAAGGATAATGGCAATATCGCCAT
>DYON01000127.1 GCA_020720525.1 Acetofilamentum sp. | reverse complement strand
TGTACGATAATTTAGTACAACTGAGAAAAACCTTTAGCATTCAATTTTCTTTTAAGGTCGCTCCAATATCTTCGCGGATTATTACTTTCAGTGAGAATCTCAACAATATCAATGATTGCAAAATACCACTTATGCTCCTTTTCATTCCATTCCGATCTAATTTGCTTACTCTCAGATAGTTTTATATTGCTCATGTTTTACTTTTTTTTGATACTCAAAAATACAATTTTTCTGGGAATTGTGAAATGCGAGATATCTATTTGACGATTTGTTCGCACCTAAGTTCTTGTTTAAATATCGATTATCATAATTGCAAAAAAATCGCTTTCCATTTGTTCTTTCGAGATAACATCTTCTCCAATTCGTCTTGAAAAGAAGCTCGGCCTGTCGCTGATAAAATGGTCATCATTTTCATCTTCGGGAGCATATTTCCTAGCCCAGTCATTTGCAAGCTCAGGCGTCTGAAACGAATACCAGAAGCGAATACCTGAAACATTTTCTTTTTGAAATTTCTCGGCTAGTAAAAGCAAAGTCTGCACACCAAGCATAAAAGCGTTTTTGCAATCAGCAGGTTCAATATCCCAATCAACATGAAAATGATTTTCGCTATCTTCAATTATGGACTTGTTTTCCCAATCCTGTGTAGCTTGGTAAAGGTTGTTGAAAGAATCTAAGGTTACGCCAAGATCCGAAATCAATATTTTTCCAGCGAGAATATTTTGTACTTTGGAAGGCAATTCAACTGAAAAGGAAAGATTGCTTGGTAGATTGTATTCTTCCAAGAGCTGCTTGAATATTTCGTTGAAAACTGTTCTCATGGAATAAGGACTGTTGAAATATAGTATGGGGGTGAATTGTTTCGACTGTTTTTTAATCAAAAATTACACAAAAAACCAAACTGCCCGAAGAAAAAATTATTCCTACGGGCAGTGAGTGTTCTGATAAATATTGGATTATCTAAAACACGGTGCGTATTGAATTAATGCATTATCAAAAATTCAAATTGTCACATTTTCAAATCACCACATCACCACATCAACACATTTTCAAATCAGCACATCAGCATCACTTATACAACCCCAATATTTATTCTCAGTTTCAGGAGCGTCCATCTTTCTAAAAGCATCCACGAGGAGGATGTCGCCATTTGAATTTTTCGGCAAAGAAAATGGACTCATCAATTAATACGCCGAAGGCATAAGCAGGAAAACTGTTCGAGCCGAATTTCTGTAACAAAATTTGTCCTTCGGTGAGTTTTTTCCTGCTTCTGATTGTAATTGCCCATTTTCTCCGAAAAATTCAACGAGCGACGAGTTTTCTTTTGTTACTTTTCTTTTGACGGCCAAAAGAAAAGTAAAATTGATTCCTCATTTAACCAACCCAACACCAATTCTCCCCATTTTTACAATATTTTTCCCCGAATTGCATTACCTTTGCAAACCATTATGCTTTTTGGCTCACCTACCATATTATGGGCTTTGGCAGCTCTCTCTGTCCCTGTAATCGTGCACTTGTTCGATTTTAGGCGCTACAAGCGTGTGCAGTTTTCAGACAATTATCTCCTCGTTCAGTTGCTCGAGAAAAACCGCCGCCAAAACCGCCTGCGGCAAATTGTAATTATGATTCTGCGAATGCTTTTCATTGCCGCTTTGGTGTTTGCTTTTGCAAAACCCTATTTCCCATCCGAGAATGCCATCAGCACCACAGGCGATCGCCTTTTTGTGAGTGTTTACATCGACAACAGCCTCAGCATGGAAACCAGCGATGGCAAAACCGATTTGCTCGAAAAAGCACGAGTTAAAGCTCGCGAAATAGCTGCTGCATTTCCACCTGCAACCTTGTTCCGACTCATTACCAACGATTTTCTTGGCATCAACGACCGTTTTGTTGCTCGCGACGAATTTTTCGACATGCTCAATGGGGTCGAAACAAGCCCTTTCAGTCGCAAAATGAGTCAGGTTGTGTCGCGCATGAGCGATTTGGCCGACCGCGAAGCATCTAATGGCAATCATTTCTTCTATTTGTTGAGCGATTTTCAAAAAGTAACTGCCGATGTTTCTGCCATTAAAGAAAATGCCAAGCGAATAATACTTTTGCCTTTGGCAGCCGAAACTCCTGCCAATATTGCAGTTGACAGCGTTTGGTTCAGCGGTCCGCTGCAACTCGAAAACAATATCATCACCATTAATGCTCGAATTCGCAACCACAGCAATTTACTGATGGAAAAAATTCCCGTTCGTTTGTATGTCGATGGTAAACAAAAAGGTCTTGCCGATGTGCAGCTTACAGCTGGTGGTAGCGACAATGTTGCATTTTCGTTCACCGTCAATAGCAATGGCAGCCACGAAGGATATGTCGAAATTGACGACAGCCCTGTAAGCTTTGACGATCGAATGTTTTTTGCTTTCGATATTGCTTCGTCGGTTTCGGTGTATCATATTTCGGGTAGCAATGCCACAGCTACTATCCCAAAACTTTTTGGAAACGACAGCTTGTTCAATTTTGTGTCGTCGCCCGAAGGTAGTGTCGATATGGACCGCATTGGCAGCTCTGGACTGATTATTCTCGACGAGCTTTCGCAAATTTCGTCGGGTTTAGCAAGCGAACTCAATCGTGCCGCCGACGCTGGAACAGTTGTATTGCTTATTCCACCTGCCGATATCAACAATGCAAATTTTAGCAGTGGTTTTCAGGCTTTGGGCCTTCCGATGTTTTCGGGAACCGATACAGCCAACACGCGCGTAAGCAACATCGACGCATCGCATTTGCTTTTTCGGGGCGTGTTTGAAACACCACCAGCCAACATTCAGTTTCCGACAGTGTTTTCGTCGTATCGTTTCTCGAAAGCCTCGGGACGAAGCATCATGGGATTGCTCAACGGCAACAGTTTCCTCACCGATTATGCAAAAGGCAGCGGACATATTTACCTGCTTGCAGTTCCATTGCAGCCTACATGGTCGTCGTTTGCTTCGAATGCGCTCATAGTCCCAACCATTGTGCAAATGGCCTTTTCGGGACGCATGATGCCAGCTGTTGCCTATTCGATGGACTACGAATATGGCATCGAACTTACCGGTTCGAATGCGAAAAGCGAAAAACCACCTGTATTGAAGAGTTTCGACGGAACTACCGAACTGATACCTGGCTACAACAGCGGCAATCCGCCACGTATTTTCCTCAACGGACAGGTGAATGTTCCTGGAGCTTACCGAGTGATGAGCAACAACACAACATTGATGTCGTTTGGTCTCAACTATCCGCGTAGCGAAAGCTTCCCCGATTGTTTTACCATTGACGATTTAAATAAAACTGCAACAAACCGAAAGAATTTTTCAGTCAATTCAACCGATAGCAATACCGCTTTGGCATTGGCCGATATGGATGGAGGAGCAAAATTGTGGAAGATTTTTATCATTTTTGCATTGCTATTTCTCGCCGCTGAATTAATTTTGTTGAGAATTTGGATTTAAGAAAACAACGAATGATCCCTGATGATGATGTAAATATGACCCAAGATGCCGACATGCAACCCGACGACAAATCGAAGATTGTTGGACTGAATGGGATGTACAAAAACTGGTTTCTCGATTATGCTTCGTACGTAATCCTCGACCGAGCTGTGCCCAATATGGCCGACGGACTAAAGCCCGTACAGCGTAGGTTGCTGCATTCCATGCGCGAACTCGAAGATGGCCGCTACAACAAAGTTGCCAATATTATCGGAAACACAATGAAGTATCACCCACATGGCGATGCTTCTATTGGCGATGCTTTGGTGCAGGTTGGTCAGAAGGAATTGCTCGTCGATATGCAAGGAAACTGGGGAAATATTCTCACCGGCGATTCGGCTGCTGCTCCACGTTATATCGAGGCCCGTTTGTCGAAATTTGCCCTCGACGTGGTGTTTAATCCCAAAACCACCAAATGGGGACATAGCTACGACGGACGAAACAAAGAGCCCGAATTTCTTCCAGTCAAATTTCCTTTGCTGCTTGCTCAAGGTTCGGATGGAATTGCTGTTGGACTTTCGACCAAAATAATGCCACACAACTTCGTGGAGCTCGTCGATGCTTGTATTGCAGTGCTTCGCAACGAGTCTTTCACCTTGTATCCCGATTTCCCAACTGCTGGAATGGTGGATGTGCGCAACTACAACCGTGGCGAACGTGGCGGAAAAGTTCGAATTAGAGCCAGAATGTCGTCGCCCGATAAAAAATCGCTGGTAATTACAGAAATTCCATACACTACAACCACTGGAAATCTGATCGATTCTATTGTAAATGCCAACGAAAAAGGTAAAATCAAGGTTCGCAAAATCGAAGATAATACTGCTCAGAATGTAGAAATTGTGGTGCATCTCGCTCCTGGTGTTTCGGCCGACCAAACCATCGATGCTTTGTATGCTTTTACCGATTGTGAAGTGTCGGTATCGCCCATCTGCTGTGTGATCGACAACGAAATGCCTCGTTTTATCAATGTGGAAGAGATTCTTCGCTATTCGGTAAAAAATACGACAGACTTATTAAAACTCGAACTCGAAATTGAACGAAGCGAATTGCTCGAACAGCATTTGTTTTCGTCGCTCGAGAAAATATTTATCGAAAATCGCATCTACCGCGACATCGAAGAATGCACCACTTGGGAAGCTGTTCTCGAAGCCATCGACAAAGGTTTAGAACCTTACAAAAATCTTTTCTACCGCGAAATCACAACCGACGATTTGGTACGTCTTACCGAAATCAGAATCAAGCGTATTTCGAAATTCGACGCATTCAAAGCCGACGAATACATCAAAGGACTCGAAGATCTGCTTGCGAAAGTCGAAAATCGTCTCGAAAACCTCATCGATTATGCCATTGCGTGGTATCGCGATATTAAAAAGAAATATGCAAAAGGCCGCGAACGCAAAACTGAAATTCGGGTTTTCGACAATATCGAAGCCGCAGCTGTGGCAATTGCCAATCAAAAATTGTACGTCAACCGCGAAGAAGGCTTTGCCGGATTTGGTTTAAAGAAAGATGAATATGTAACCGAGTGTTCCGAACTCGACGATATAATTGCTTTCACGCAAGATGGCTCCTATATTGTTACCAAGGTTGCCGACAAGGTTTTTCTGGGACAGAATATCATTCACATCGACGTTTTCAAAAAGAACGACGATCGCTCCGTTTACAACGCCATTTACCGCGATGGAAACACAGGAGTGTCGTATGTGAAACGCTTTATTGTAAAGGGAATCACGCGCGACAAGACCTACTATGTGACGCAAGGAAATCCGAACAGCAAAGTGCTCTATTTCACTGCCAACCCCAACGGTGAAGCCGAAGTGGTCTCGGTGGTTTTGGTTCCACGTCCCAAACTGAAAAAACTGGTTTTCGATTTCGATTTCAGCGAGCTTGGCATTAAAGGTCGTCAATCGATAGGTAATCAGCTTACTCGCTTCATGATTCGTAAAATCAAGCTCAAAGACGAAGGCAAATCGACACTCGGTGGAATCAAATACTGGTACGATTCGGAAGTATTGCGTATTGTTACCGAAGATAAAGGACGCTTTTTGGGCGAATTTCTCAACGGCGATACCATTCTTTGTGCAATGAAATCGGGCTACTACCGCATTGTAAAACCCGATTTGCAACTTCACTTCGACGAGGATGTGGTTTTTATTGAAAAATTCAATCCTTTACGTGTATTCACTGTTGTGTATGTCAATGCCGAAAAAGAATGGTATGTGAAACGTTTTCAGGTGGAACAAGGACCTGGCGAGCGAATTGTTGAATTTATTGACGAAGGCGATAAGGTAGAGTGGATTTCGGTTGACTATTTGCCACAAATATTGCTCACCTTCGACACCAAAAAGATGAAGAAGCCCAAAGACCCAGAAACAATCAATTTGTCCGAATTTATTGGACTGAAAGGCTGCAAGGCAAAAGGAAAACGCCTCACAACGCTTCCTTTGAAAAAATACTTGGTTGGTGAGCCTTTGCCCGCAACCGACGAAATAATAAGAACCATGCTCGGTCTCCCCGAATTGCCTCCGGGAAGCAATACCGATATTCCCGATGGCGCCGAAGGCTACGACGGACAAATAACATTAACTCTTTAAAGTTGAAGATGAAAGACGAAAAAATTATTCCTGTTTCTGAAAAAGTGAGTTGGATTGGTGTGCTCGATTTCGATATCGTTTCCTTCGATGTTGTGATGGAAACCCAATATGGAACTACCTACAATTCCTATTTTATCAATGCCGAGAAAAAAGCTCTTGTTGAAACCGTGAAAGAGAAATTCTGGACTGTGTATCGCGAAAAACTCAGCAAACTTACGCCTCTGAGCGAAATTGAATACATCATTCTTAATCATACCGAACCCGACCACAGTGGTTCGCTCATTCATTTGCTTGCCGAAGCTCCCAATGCTACTGTTGTTGGAAGCGGAAATGCTATTCGCTACCTGCGCGATTTGATGAATTGCGATTTCAAGCATCGCGTTGTGAAAGACGGCGAAACACTCGATCTCGGCAATGCTACCTTGCGTTTTATAAGCGCACCCAACTTGCATTGGCCCGACAGCATGTACACTTGGTTCGAGGAAGAGCAACTTTTGTTTACCTGCGACAGCTTCGGAGCACATTTCTGCAACGAAAAAATGATTGATACCGAAGTGGGCAACTTCGACGATGCTTTCGATTATTATTTCGATGTGATTTTGAAACCATTCAGCAAATTCATGCTCAAAGCCATCGAAAAGATTGAGTTATTGCCAATTAAAGCAATTTTGACTGGACATGGTCCGCTGTTGCTCAACGATTGGAAACGATATGTGGCGCGTACCAAAAGCAAAGCATCCGAATATATCAATCAACCTGCGTCCGATACTGTTTTGGTGGCCTACGTTTCGGCGTATCAAAAAACTTGTGCTGTAGCTCAGTCCATTGCCAAAGGAATTGAATTCGACGGACGAGTGAAAGCGCAACTTGTCGATATCGAGCATTCGTCGCTTGGCGAAATGGATGCTCTTATTACTGCTTCGGCTGGTATTGTGGTTGGAAGCCCAACCATTAACCAAAATATCTTGTTGCCTGTTTATAAATTGTTTGCAGCCGTGAGTCCCTTGCGCGACAAAGGCAAAATTGCCGGAGCATTTGGTTCGTATGGCTGGAGCGGCGAAAGCTCGGTGATGATAAAATCGGCTCTCGAAAATTTGAAACTCGACTTCTGTGCCGATGGAGTTTTTGTAAAATTTACACCTGGCCCCGACGAGCTTGCTATGGCAAACAAATACGGTAAACTAATTGCCGAAAAAGTTCTCGAACGCAATGCGGGCAGAGATTAAAAAAACATTTCTCCCATTGTTGCTTTTGGCAGCATTGTTTTTGCTTTCGTGTCGGTCCGAAAAAAAATTGGCGCACGAATTTATCAATCGAGGTCGTTTGCCATCGCTTTATGTGATGCTCAACAGCAATTGGCAGCTTTTTTTCAACAAACCCACAGGAGCAACTCCCAACGAGTCGTATGCTCGGCGCTATTTCCCATATCGAACTTATTCGCTTAAAAACAGTGGCACTCAACAACTCGACAGTTTGTTTAACGATTCTTTTCTATGTAAACTCAAATTGTTCGGATTTCCTGTTTATACCGATACTGCTTCCGATGCTTTTTTTGCCACCGACAATAAGAAATTTATTGTTGAGTTTTTGCAGATGTATATCGAAGAAGGTGTTCAGCACGAAGGCGACACGCTTTTTGTTTCCGAAAACGAAAAAT
>DYON01000126.1 GCA_020720525.1 Acetofilamentum sp. | reverse complement strand
AAAGGCGTGTTCTTCCTTGCAGTAAGAGAGATTCCGAAACAAGTTCGGAATGACCGCAAGGAAGATAGTAGGAGAGATTCCGAAATAAGTTCGGAATGACCGCAAGGAGCGGCTGGACAGTCATCCGGCATTGTCATCCTGTGTCGTTATCCTGAACTCGTTTCAGGATCTACGCAGGATGATAATGGACAATCGTTTAGGTTTTGATTTTTTGTGGTTTCTTTCAAAAAGGCATGTTTTTCCTTGCAGTAAGAGAGATTCTGAAACAAGTTCAGAATGACTGCAAGGAAGGACTAAGGAGAAGTTGTGAAATCATTTCATTAGTTTGTTAAACCAGTGCAGAATTAATCAGGTTTTTGGGGTTTGATTTTATAATTCTATTCTTTTTGTAAAAATGCTTATAACCAACGTTTTATCGCATAAAAAAAGCCAGCAATAAGCCAGCTTTTTTCAAGAAGCAATTTATTAGTCTTAATTTGTTTCTTCGTATTTTTCTTCAGCAGCTTCGAATTCGTCTTCTAATTCTTCGCTGCAAGCATCCAAAGCGTTGTTGAATTCTGTTTTCTTGTCGGCGTCGTCTTTGTACTTATCTTTGAATTCGTCGTACATCTTGTCGCATTCGTCCGATTTGGCTTCAACGTCCGATTCTGAGGCGTTGTCGTTCATAAGTTGAATGATTTCTTTTCCACAATCGCACAAGCTTTCGGCATCGCCTTTGGGACCACCACCGCACGAAACAAATCCTGCAAGGGCTACAAATAATAGTAAAAGTTTCCAGTTCATAATGTTGGTTTTATTGAAATGCCTACTCTTTGTTAATCGTTTTTCGGCTTCCACGATATAGGACAAATGTAATATTTTTTTCCAACAACAATAAATGATTTTATTTTAACTATTGTTTGGGCATCAATTGGATTATAAGAAATTTAACTTCCAGTTATTCTTTGAAGAAGTAATTTTCAAAACCGCTGGTGCTGTCGGTTAATAGCATTCCATTGGGGGCACTGTAAATGAAATATGCTTCCATGCTGTCGATATGAGTCAGCATTTCTTTGGCTTTTTCGATTCCCATCACCATAAAGGCAGTTGCGTAGGCATCGGCTTCCATACAGCGTTTGGTAACAACTGTAACACTTAAAAGCGAATGACTAACAGGATAACCCGTTTTTGGATTTATCGTGTGAGAGTATTTTACACCATCCTTAATGTAGAATTTGCGGCTGTTTCCAGATGTGGCAATGCTGATGTCGGTAACTGCAAGCTTCCTAAAAACCTCTTGTGGGGCGTCTTCCGATTCGGATGGTCGCTCAATACCCACAACCCACGGGCTTCCATCGTCTTTTTTGCCAGCAACGCGTACTTCGCCCCCAATTTCAACTAAGTAATTGGTAATGCCATTTTGTTCAAAAAAATCGCAAATTAGATCGACTGAATATCCTTGAGCAATTGCATTGAAATCGAGTCGAGTTTGAGGAAATTTTCGATGCAATTTGTTGTTTTGGATAGAAACATTTTGATATCCAACGTATTGCTTTATTGAATCAATGCTAATTGAATCGAGGTCTAAGCCCTGTTTTTTATGAAATCCCCAAGCATCGACCAATTCGCCAACAGTGATATCGAAATACCCGTCGGTTGCCTCCGATACGTTGATTGAGGTGTTGAACATGGTTACAAACTGCTGAGTCAAGTCAATATTTTCGCCACGATTCAAGCGGCAAATAATTGACGAATCGTTGTAAAGAGAAGCCATCATATCGAAATCGGACAAAAGGCTATCGAAAGAGACTTTGTTTATTTGTCCTTCAGTGCTGAGAAATTTCACATGATATGTTGTGCCCTGTGCTTCGCCTGCCCATTCAGTCATTACTTGTTTGGGTTGAGGCTTGTTTCCGCATGAAAACATGACAAACAAAAGTGCTAATGGAAATATTTTTTTCATTTTTTCTGCGAACATAACATTTTTTATTTAATTTCGTAAACGGAAACGAATTTATTTTTCCACTAACCGGTTAATAGCTTCATTATGAAAAAAATGTATTCTTGGTTCGGCAGCGCACTGTTACTCGGAGTTGTTGTATCGATGTTGTTTGTTTCCTGCGAAAAAGACGAAGACACCGAAACCCCTGAGCCCACCAGTGCCTTTTTCTCTGCTGTGATTAATCAAAACAATAAATCAATCACGCCTAGCGTAAATGGGTATCTTGCCGAGCCGTACGATACTTGTTATTCAGACGTTAATGGCGACCATTTTTCAACAGGAATTCGCTATTATCAGGCTTCTTCGGGCTATTATATTTCATCGCGCGAAGTTGTTTCTTTTGAACTTGTGAATCTTTTCGATACCATTTCGCTCAACAAAGACAGCTTGTTTCATGCCGCAATGAGTGCTGGTACATTGCCATTCTATACACCCAGCTTGGTTTTCGATAGCACATATCACACTGGAATTAAAATTTCTTGGCGTTCGAGCGATGGCGATTATTGGACAACCGCAAATGGTTCTCAATCGGGCAACATCACTATTGATACTACAACCAATACCACAGTACTTGGTGGTTTAAGTTCTCATCAAGTGTATGTGCATTTCGATTGTACTTTGTACAAAGAAGATGGTTCGGCTGGTTCGCTTGGAGTTACCAATGCCAAAGGTCGCTTTTCGCTTTCTAACACTTGTTTCTATTGAAATTGAGTTAGGTTCTAATCTTTATTGCCTTAATTTTGTATTGCTAACGAATTGTTACACAATTATTGTATTGTTGTAATTTGAATGCAGGGGCGATTAGCGTTTAAAAATTGTTAACTTTGCATGCAATTCAGAAATCATGTGCGGAATCTGTGGAATAGTTGAGAAAAATAAGGACAATACGTCGCTGATGACTGATATGCTGGCGATTATTAAGCATCGTGGACCCGACGATTTTTCGGTGTATTCGAATGGTGATTTTTGTCTTGGTCATCGTCGGCTGTCGATTATCGATTTAAGCACAGGGAGTCAGCCCATTTACAACGAAGACAAAAGCATTTGCGTGGTTTTTAATGGCGAAATTTACAATTTCCGCGAACACAAAGACGAATTGCTTGCCAAGGGCCATACCTTTTATACTACAAGCGATACCGAAATTCTTGTTCATTTATACGAAGAGTATGGAACCAGTTTTTTCGGTCGACTAAATGGCATTTTTGCATTTGCGCTGCTCGATTTAAGAAAGAACAAACTGGTTTTGGTTCGCGACCATTTTGGAGTGAAACCACTGCATTATTATCAGAACAACGGCGTTTTTATTTTTGGATCGGAGCAAAAAAGTATTTTGCTGCATCCTTCGGTAGAACGCCGAATCAACTACGGTGCATTGCATTCGCAGCTTAATTTGCGCTATACACAAATGGACGAAACCTTGTTCGATGGAATCAAGCGATTGCCGCCTGCGCATTTTTTGGTTTACGAAAATGGAAATGTGGAGGTGAAGCGCTACTGGAGCTTGCAGCCCAAGCCCGATTTGCTGATGAACGAGAACGATGCCATCGAAAAAATGCACTTTTATCTCAAACAAGCAGTTGAACGTCAACTTATGAGCGATGTGCCGCTTGGAGTTTATCTTTCGGGCGGAATGGATTCGTCAACCATTGTACAAAAAATGCACGAGCTCGGAGTGTCCGAAATAAACACATTTACTATGGGTTTCAACGAACCCACCGATGAGTTTCCCGATGCAGAAATGATTGCAAAACATTTTGGAACCAATCATCGTACATTGAGCTTGAGCATGAATCCCATGCAGCAGTTTCCCGAAGTGATATGGCATGCCGAAGAACCAAAAATTAATCTTTTGCAAGGATTTAATATGTCGGCATTTGTGCGCAAAGATATTACCGTAGTGCTTGGCGGATTGGGTGGCGACGAACTTTTTGGTGGTTACGATATTCATAAACTAATCTATCCTTTCAACAAATTTCATCGATTTACACCAAGGTGGCTGCAAAAATTGTTGAGTTGGAAGTCGTCGTTTCTTTTTGCCGTGCAGAATACAAGCCACACCATGAGTCTCGACGAATACCGTCGGGGAATGCAGATGTTGCTTTCGATTGGGAATATTGAAAAATTCTATTTGATTTTGCGCAACGTGTGGGACTACGATAATGGTTTTTACAAAAATGTATATCATGCCGATATGCGCGAGCGAATGAGAAAGGAAATTCCCAAAGTTCACCAAGCATTTGATGGCTTTTTCGACGAATCGAAAGGAATGAGAGCACTCGATCAGGTTTTGTTTACCGAGTTTCAGTCGAAAATGGTGAACGATTATTTACTTACCGAAGACCGTATGTCGATGGCCAATTCAATCGAGGAGCGCGTGCCATTTCTCGATCTCGATTTGGTTGATTTCGGTTTTTCGATTCCCATGCATTTGAAAATCAAGAACAACCAAACAAAATATCTTTTCCGCAAAGCGATGGCTCAAAAGTTGCCACAGTCGATCATCGATAAGAAAAAGTGGGGTTTCACAGTCAATCCGTATTTGCAGTTTAAAAAAGACTTGAAATCGACAGCCGAAGCTATACTAACGCAAGATTTCATCGAAAAACAAGGCATTTTCAATTACCAGTATATTCGGCGCATTCTCGATCATTCGCCAAGCAAAAAAATGCGCTGGCACTACAATTTTATTTGGGTTGTTACGGGTCTCGCTATCTGGCAAAAAATGTTCATCGATTCCGATGCATTCAAGACCCGCAATTTCGACATCAAAGATTACCTGTCATAATCGAAAACATGAAGTATTCCATTATTGTTGCAACATATAACCGACTCGATGAATTGAAAGAGCTTTTTGCTTCGGTTGAAAAGCTCGATTTCTCGTCTGCCGATTACGAGTTTGTTATTTCCGACGACGGTTCCAACGACGGCACTGCCGATTTTATTTCGTCGCTTAAGACGGTGGTTCCGTTTCAGATTCAATATTTGTTTCAGCAGAATAAAGGTCCTGGTGCAGCACGCAATGCGGCAATGGAAAAAGCAGATGGCGATTATTTTATTTTTATCGATTCGGATGTGATGCTTCCACCCGAGTGGCTCAGGACAATAGATGAATTTCTAAAAAATACTCCACTCGATGCTTTTGGTGGACCCGATACCTGCCACGAAAGTTTTTCACCATTGCTTAAAGCCATCAATTATTCCATGACATCGTTTATTGGAACAGGAGGAACGCGTGGGAGCAAGAAATCGGTTCAGAAGAAATTCTATCCGCGAAGCTTCAACATGGGCGTGTCGCGCAAAGTTTGGGAAGCTGTTGGTAGTATGGGCGCTCTCCGACATGGGCAGGACATGGAGTATTCGGCGCGCATTTACAAAAATGGTTTTATAGTTGGGCTCATCCCCGATGCATTTGTGTATCACAAAAGGCGCACAAGTCTTAAACGATTCTACAAGCAGATTTTCAATTGGGGAGTTGCTCGAATCAACCTTGGAAGGATGGATAAAACCATGTTGAAACCTATTCATTTGATTCCTGCAGCCATTGTTGCAGCATTTTTGGTGCTGATTGCAGCCACTCCACTGTTTTATTTTGCTGTTAGTCAGCTTTTTATTTTTGTGCTTTATCTCTGGATTGCAGTTGGAGTTTTTTTGCTTTTGCTTGCTGGAATTGCATTTTTGCAATCGATTACGCAATACAAAAAGCTCAAAATAGGCTTTCTTTCCATCGTTACGTTGTATATTCAGATTTTTGCTTACGGTTTCGGTCTGTGGAAAGGAATTTTACAAGTGCTTACAGGAAAGAAAGAAGCTAAGGGGTTTACTAGGAACTATTATAAGTAGCCAGTAATCAGTAGCCAGTAATCAGTAGCCAGTAATCAGTAATCAGTAGCCAGTAATCAGTAATCAGTAGCCAGATGCAATTCCCGACCGGAGCGTCGGGATAATCAGTAGCCAGTTAGCAGTAGCCAGTTAGCAGTAGTCAGTTTTCAGTGGTCAGTTTTCAGCTTTTTGAATAAATCAATAGTTTCCTTTTCCCCATAGGGGATCAAGCTCAATAGCACATCAGAATGGGCGCGTCAATTTCAGTGGTCAGTGTAGAGACGCAATTTATTGTGTCTTTTAAGGAATAAGGGATAGGGTGTAAGGAGTATTGATAGTAGTCAGATGTAATTCCCGACCAGAGCGTTGGGATTGTGAATAGTCAGTGTAGAGGCTGGATTTATTGCGTCTGAATATTTAGTGAATTAAACAGCTCGGAAGCCAGAAATTAGCTTCCCTTTCAGCGTTGCTGTTGAACAATTCTCAACAATTACATTCACATAGCTTCCCGGTTCAATATTTAGAGCATCGAAAACAACTACTTTGTTTTGTTCGGTTCGACCAAACATCTGCTTTGCCGAGCGTTTCGAGAATCCTTCCACCAAAACTTCATAGGTTTTTCCAATATCGCGCTGGTTGTGCTTCAACGAAAGTTCCTGTTGCAAATTGATGATTTCCTGCAAACGAAGACCTTTTATTTCGTCGGACACATCGTCGCTTAGCTTGGCGGCTGCGGTACCTTCGCGCTGGCTGTATTTGAACATGTAAGAATAGTAATAGTCGGCTTTTCGCATCATCGCTATTGTTTGCTGATGATCTTCTTTGGTTTCTCCACAAAATCCAGTTATTATATCGGTCGAAATAGTAATATCGGGCATGTGTTTTCTCAGAAGTTCAATTTTTGTTAAGTATTCTTCGGCAGTGTATCGGCGATTCATGGCTTTCAACACGTGATTGCTTCCCGATTGAACAGGCAGGTGAATAGAATTGCAAATATTTGGAAAAGTAGCCATGGTTTTCACAAGGTCTTCAGACAAATCTTTCGGATGACTAGTTGCGAAGCGAAGCCTCATCTGAGAATATCTTTTTGCAATATTTTCTAGTAGCGTGGGGAAGCTGTACTTAGTATTTGCATCTTCAATTTTATAAGAGTTTACATTCTGTCCAAGTAAGGTTATTTCTTTAAATCCCTGCTGGTTGAGTTGTTCTATTTCGCGTAGAATAGATTGAACAGGTCTGCTGCGTTCGCGACCACGTGTGTAAGGAACCACACAATAGCTGCAGAAATTGTTGCAACCACGCATAATAGAAACAAATGCTGTTATATTGCCCGTTTGATAATGTTCAGGATCGATGTCTTCATACGTTTCGGTGGTTGAAAGTAAAATATCTGAAGCCTTTACATTGTTTGATGTTTTTTTTAGTAATTCGGGCAAATTTCGATAGCTATCTGGGCCAGCCAACAAATCGATACCTTTCAGTTTTTCGAACAAATCTTCGTTCAATCGTTCGGCCATACAACCAATAACACCAACTTTCAAACTGTGTTTGTTTTTTTTTAAGGCTTGAAGCTGCTTTCCACGCGCAATGACACGAAGTTCTGCATTTTTGCGAATGGAGCAGGTATTAATCAGAATCAAATCGGCTTCTTTGGGGTCTGAGCAGGGGATATATCCATCGTTTTTAAGAATCGAAGCTACCACTTCGCTGTCGGCAACATTCATCTGGCAACCGTAGGTTTCGATATAAAGTTTCTTCATTTTCAATCTTTTCCAGTTGCAAAGGTAGTCGTCATGTTTCACAAGTTTGTTGTTTTAGCATCTTATTTTAATCCAATCCTTACCTTTTTTATCATTAAATCAAATTTTTCAAATATTGATAAATCTTGTGCTTGGTATTCAATGACTAATTCTTTTGCATGAACTTTAGCATCCGCTTTAATGTAATGTTTTATTGCTTTTCTGT
>DYON01000467.1 GCA_020720525.1 Acetofilamentum sp. | reverse complement strand
CTGCAAGGAAGGTCGTTCGATATATTCCGAAATAAATTCGGAATGACTGCAAGGATGGTCATAGGAAAGATTCCGAATCCAGTCCTTTGGTTTGATAAATAAATTCAGAATGACGCTGGTCGGGATTGGTTTTACCAAAAAAAGCACTGTCATGAGCGTAACTGGAATGTTCTGTTTGTACCCAATTATGTTTTTCAAAACAGCATTAAAAGAGACATTCCTGAATGAGCCAATGAAAAATAAAGCGTAATTTCGCAACAAATATCAGATAAAGATGAACAACAATCCTACAGCTCGGCTCATACTACGTACCGGAAAAATAGAATCGCTCAATCGCTTTCACCCATGGGTATTTTCGGGTGCTGTAAAGCGAATGGAAGGCCAACCTGCCGATGGCGATATGGTAGAGCTTTTCGACAATCACGATAAATTCTTAGCTATTGGTCAATACGGAACCGGAAGTATTGTTGCTCGCATTATCTCGTGGGAAAATTGTAGCATCGACAATGAATTTTGGAAAAGAAAATTCGAAACTGCTTGGCAATATAGAATGCAGCTGGGTTTACTGAACAAACAAAACAATGTTTTTCGTCTTGTACATGGCGAAGCAGATGGAACACCCGGGCTCATTGTCGATTTCTACAACGGAGTAGCTGTAATGGAATTTCATGCTGCAGGCATGGAGCGCATCAAAACCGAATTGGCAAATGCACTTGCCGAAGCTGCCAAAGAAAACATCAAATCGATTGTAAGCAAAAGCAAAGCCAATGCGGGCAACGACGCAACACTTCTTTTCGGTGACATGCCCCTATTTCCACACGAAATTCTCGAAAATGGCAAAAAATTCAATGTCAATTGGAACGAAGGACAAAAAACTGGCTTTTTTATCGATCAGCGCGAAAATCGTCAAATGCTTGAGAATTTTTCTGCCGACAGAAAAGTCCTCAATATGTTTTGCTACACAGGTGGTTTTTCGGTGTATGCTCTTACAGGAGGTGCCTCCGAAGTTGTTTCGGTTGACAGTTCGACCAAAGCTATTGAACTTTGCAAGCAAAATTTGGAATTAAATAATTTTTCGGTCAATAAAAATCAATGCATCGAAAGCGATGCACTCGACTATTTAAAAGCAATGCCCGAAGGCGAATTCGATATAATTGTTCTCGATCCCCCCGCTTATGCAAAAAGAGTCGATTCGCGACACAATGCCATTCAAGGCTACAAAAGACTGAATGCTGAAGCGCTTATGAAAATAAAAAGCGGCGGATTTTTGTTCACTTATAGCTGCTCGCAAGTGGTTGACCGAAACCATTTCAATGGAGCGGTTACGGCAGCAGCCATTGCCGCAGGACGAAAAGTGCGAGTGGTTGCACAGCTATCGCAAGCTCCTTGTCACGGACACACCATTTTTCATCCCGAAGGATTTTATCTTAAAGGATTGGTTTTGTACGT
>DYON01000466.1 GCA_020720525.1 Acetofilamentum sp. | reverse complement strand
CCGAAAATTTGCGTAAAATCAACTCTGCCGTTATGCGAGTGCCTTCAATTACGGGTTTCCCGAACATAACATCGGGGTTGGTGATTATTTTTATTTTTTGTTTCATTCTTTAAATTCTACCTTGATATAAATCCCAAACAGGAAAACACAGTTCGTAGTCGTTCCAAATTATGTCGCCGAATTTAAGCTCAAAATTGCCAAATTCGCGTTCGTCCAAATATTTGCGTGTCATTGGATTTTTTGCATTTGATAAAAAAGGCTCAAAATTTACCAAATTTTCCGTTCCGTCAGAAAACCGGAATTTGATTTTGTACGCTCCGAGATATTCGGCGTTCTGAATATCAATTTCCATTTTATATTTTTTTAGTTATGGTTTCTGCTTCAATTTTTCTATTATACACAAAAAAATCTACCCACTTTCTTACAATATCATCTCAATAGTTTTCGACTAAGTTCTTAAATTTTTTGAGATTAGTCGAATCCAAAGGCTTTTTTCCATCGACTTCCATAATTCTTACTTCTTCAAATTTCCCGTCAATAAAAATAATTTCAGCTTTACTTTCGGTATTTTGGTATTTTCCGTGGACATGAACAGGCTCGTGCTCATTTGAGTAGAACATTACAATAATTCCGAAATATTCATACAGTTTTGGCATTTCAAATCTATTTGGTTAAATATCCTTTTTATCCGCGTTCTCTTTCGCCATGTCCACCAAATTTACCTCTGATTTTTCGGCGGGTTCGGCGGCGGGTTTCAGCTTTCGCGGGGGGAAATTGACTTCCCAAATGGCGTTGGTCGGACATTCGGTTACGCATTTGCGGCAGAGTTTGCAGGCAATCGGGTCGATGTATGCCAAGAAATTTTGTATGGTGATTGCCTCGTGTGGACAAACTTTTTGGCACTTGTTACAACCGATACATGCCACCGAGCAGGCTTTTTTGGCATCACCGCCTTTGTCCTGATTGATGCACGATACGAAAATGCGCATATTTTTTTTTCCTGCCGGGCGCAGTTCGATGATGTCTTTCGGGCAGGCAACCACACAGGCGTTGCAAGCGGTGCATTTTTCTTGCGAGACTTCGGGCAACAGCGTTAGCGGATTGATGTGAATGGCATCGAATTTACAAACCACAACGCAATCGCCCATACCGAGGCATCCAAAGGCACAATCGGTGTCGCCGGCATAGAGCTTAGATGCTATGGTACAGTTACTTGCGCCGTCGTAAATATTTGTGCGATTGCGGAACTCCGGGGTGCCTGAACATCGCACAACGGCTATCTTACGGTCGCGGGCGGTGGCTTCTTTGCCAAGGGCTTGTGCCACTTTTGCCATGGTTTCGTTACCTCCGACAGGGCAGTTGAGTTTGTCTAAATTGTCGGCTTTTACACAGGCATCGGCAAAGTTTCGACATCCGGGATAGCCGCAACCGCCGCAGTTTGCCGCCGGCA
>DYON01000125.1 GCA_020720525.1 Acetofilamentum sp. | reverse complement strand
GCACATGATAAAAAATCATGATGTTCATCCAATCGGGATTGTTGTCGTTGTAAAACGAAATGGCTGGTCGGCTGTTGATAACAGTTTCATAAGGATTTGAAGGATACAATTTGTATTTTCCATATTCCTTCAAAACATCCACATCGTTTACCCAAAAATCGTAAAGCGTTGGAATCATCACTTTGGGCGAAAGTTCGAGCATATCTTTATTGGAAACAATGTATTCGAGCGTTTCATTCCCGAAATGCAGTCCAGCTTCGATAGCCCTGACTTTGCATTGTTCCATGATACTTTTTGTATGTTGATCTATCAGATTCATTTTTCCTCCTTTGTTAGCAAACTCACTTTGTCGATTTGATGATACGAGTCAGCTTTGATTGTAGTAGCAAAGTTTTTCGCATTGACTTACCAACACGATTTATTTCTTTTTGTTCGGTGGGTTTATGGATTTTTTCTTGCTGCTTTCTATTTTCTTGATGCTATCTTCCGTAGGCAAATCCTCGGGCATTGTTCCACCTAATTCCTTTATGGTTTGCCTAACTTTCTGACCCACTTCAAAATGCGTTTTATTGGCATTCAGCTTTCCTTTGATATTTTCTCTTTTCAACTTCTCTTCGGTTTGGGTAGCTCGAAAAAGATTAGCGGCTAATTCGGTACTTCCCATGTGGTCAAGTATATTTTCTCCTTTTTTTAGACTTTTTTTAGTGTGAATTTCTTTTGCCCCCAAACCATTGTATAAACCCATATAGCCATGGTTTTGAAATACAGCCTATTCCCATGGTTCTATAACACCAGCTTTTTTTGCAGCGTCTGCCAATTTCTTGTTGTGGTCAGCCATTTCTTTACGCAGAAAAACACGTTTGTCTTCTTCTGATTGAAGTTCTCGAAAATGATCTTCTGCGATTTCTTGCTTGCGAGTTTGAATAGCAAAATAAGTTTGTGCCAAAGCAACTACTTCTTTAGAAGGGTCTGCATTCTGCACAATCAAATAGCAAGCATATCGACTCAGATGAATATCGCCAATATCTCTTTTAGCTCCTTTGGGTAAATCTATCAATTTCTCCATTCGGGGAAAATGATCATTCGGTTCTTGCCCAGAGTTTGTGCAGGATAACTTTGCTTTTTCGATTACATGAATAAACTTATCCCATTTGCTGTATTCAAGCACAACAAATAACTCTCTGGCACTCCAGTATTCCTGACCTATTTCGTTCAGTTTTTTTATTTTCTCGAAAACGGAGTTGTCTCTCATAAAACCTGTTTTTATTGCATTCTAATCGCTCACCAGTTTTTTAATAGATTCAATGATTCGGTTTTCGTCGGCGGTATCGGCCGAAAAACCGTCGATGCGAAATTCTTTACTCCTTCTTTCGGCAAAACCAGCATTGGCAATGTTTTTTTCGACCGTTGTCTGGTTTTCGCTAGTCCACGAGTTTTTGGCAACCGTAAACCCTACGCGACTCGAAACCGGCAAAAGCTTCAAAAGCTCGGCCGAAAGTTCCTTGCCATCGCTATCCCAATCGTCGCCATCGGTTCCATAAAAAACATAAATATTGTAGTCGCGAGACAGATTTTCGTCGGCAATAATTTTATTTACCAACGTAAAAGCAGGTGCAACACGGGTTCCACCCGCAACCTGTAGCTGATAGTATTGCTGAAAATCGTCAACTTCTTTGGCTTCGGTATCGTGAACAATGAAGCGGCTCACCACATTGTTGCTAAACTGATACATCAACCAGCTGTAAATAAACAAATGCTGGGTTGCAATGGCTTCGGTTGGTTTTCCTTGCATAGAACCACTATAGTCGCGAACAAAAAACACCATTGCCTGATTTTCGAAATCTTTCTCGGCAGAGAGAATTCTAAACACCTGATCGCGAGGGCCAATAATAAGTTTGTCGGTATCGACTGGCTCGCCTATATGAATGTTGCCAAGTTGAATATTGGTTTCAACAATTCGTTTGATGGTTGCTTTTTTATCTAGCAATTGACCAAACCCACGATTGCGATCTGTGAGGTCGTAGGTGATTTTCGATAAGCTACGCTTTTTGCCTTTAGGTTTAATGTTGGGCAACTGGAACTTCTGCGTCAGAATTCGGCCCAAATCATATACATCGGAGCCAGTTTCGTGTCCTCCACCCTCGCCTTGACCAGCGCCTTGTCCTTCGCCCTCGCCAGGTTCGGGTTGTGCTTTTTGTTGACCAATCACTTCGCCTTCTTCGCCTTCGCCCGAACCACCTGTGGTTTCTTCGTCGGTAACACTATCGTCGTGATAGAATTTGGGTTCGGTGGTGGTTGGAACAATCACAATTTTGCTTTTCTTGCCTTTACCAGGTTTTACCAATTTTCCGAGCCTTATGCGGCGGGTGAAGCCATCTTCTTCGCGTTTGCGATCTTGTTCGAGCAAATCTTCGAGCGACCTAAGCATGAGCCGAGCGTCGTGTGCCGGAGTGTGATAACCTGGCAATACCATCCAGTCGTGGAAATCGTACAACGATACAAATTGCCGCTCCATAAAGTTGCTGTTGGGTATTTTGCTCAGCGAATCAATAATCGCCTGCTCTCGTTCGATGTATTCGTCGGGAGTAAGCGATTTACTATTGAATTGGTTTTCGTTCATTGTTTCGGTTTGACGTTTTCGTTAGAGATGAAATAATGAGTCCCAACGAATCGTTAATTCGCGTCGTCTTGTGTGCAGAAATATTCAATGGTTTTTTCGGCGCATGTGGGACAATAGCCGAGCATTTTTACCATGGTGTCAATCATACGGTGATAAAGCCTGTTGTTGTCTTCGTTGTTTCGATTCGACAACGCACCAACCAAACTTCCAGCTCCTGCAATATCGCTCTTTAGGCGAACATCTGTAACCGCTTTCACCAAATCGTTGTTGTCCATGAAGTTGTAATTGGGCTCGGTGATCATCTTCTGTCCATAAATCTTGGTGATGGTGGTGCGAAAACTCTGCTTCTGCTCTTCGCTCTTGAGTCCGAGACGTTCTTCAACACTGTTGATATACGATTCGTCGATGCGAACACTCACCAGCTTTTTGGTTTGAGGATCTTGATAGGTCCAAATACGATTGGGTCCCAAGTTTTTGGCATCGATACCAATAATCATATTCACGTAGTTCATTACATCTTTTTCGATGGCGTTGGCTTCGTTCATGTAGGCATTAAAAATGGCCGTCATAATGTTTTCGCGATGTAGTTTGCGGGCAATTTTAACGTCGTTCTGAAACTTGATACGATCGTTCTGATCTTGCACATAATCGAGTATAACCTTATCGATTGATGTGAAAACATCGTATGCATACATACATTCACCTTCTTGCGTTTCGCTTTGTTCGAGCAAAATCTGAATGGCGCGACCGAGATTGCGATGTCCCAAACCTTTTTGTCCGAAACGGCGAGTGATATCGGGATCGGAGTTGAGTTCGTTTACGACTTCGGCCAATGTTCGGATGCTTTTTTCGCCCGCAACTTCGCCTGCAGCCAATTTCATCATTTCGACTGGATTGAGTTTTTCGTTCTGTGGCATACGAGTGAGAATAAATGCCGTCGATAAAGCTTGGTTGAGATTGGGATCGATATGCAGCTTCTTACCCATGAAGGTGGTTTTTTCGGCTCCACCCAACGAATAGCTTGTAAGCTGTTTTTGCAAATGCAGATTGGTGTTGTGCGACATGTAAGTAAGACGACAACGGTCGATGATGGGAGCTTGTTCTTTTTCTTCTTGGAATCGAGCAAACTCAGCATTGTTCGATGTAGCAACAATTAAGGTATCGAGTGGCCATTTGAAACCTTCCATTTCGATGGTACGATTTTGAATCACGCCCAAATATACCTGCACAAGGTCGCGTTTGTTTTTGAAAATTTCGTCGGCAAAATGAATTCCACCGCAAGCCACACGAGCTAAGGCACCACGGCGCAAATCGAAACGATACGGATTGTCGGCATCGGCAAGATGCAGCAAACGGCTTATGCTTTCGTCGCCAAGCAAATCGACCGCGCTACTGGTAATTTTGTCCTTTGCTGCATATTTTCCGGTAAGTGTTCCGCGCGATTCGCTTACTGGCACAGGAATAATGTCGATATTTTCGAGCAACTTCTCAACCGAGCCAAAGTACTCCTTCATTTGATTGTAAATGTAATAAGAACAGGCGCCAAGAGGTCGGTAAGCCCTATACATTTTCTCAATTTGTTTGTCGTCGAATCCCAATTTCGAAATAAACAACTTGTTTTCGTCGGCTTTATCGAAAAGATTCATAGCCAAAATCATCGGATCTTCGTAGGTTTGGCTTTCGATGCGGTTAATTTTCCCATATCGACCCGTAGCATCTACATTGTTGAAACGAAATGTATAACGCATATTCTCAGGTAAAGTAGCAAATTCGCGGTATTTTGCACTCAAGAAATCGACAAAATATGTTTTTCCATTTCCAGGTTCTCCAATAAGCACAAAAGCCATTTCGGACGAGCTACCACCTTCGGCGGCATCTTTCACAAACGACACAAACGAATTGATTTCGTCGTACATTCCAATGATATGCTTTTTGCCTTCGCGAAAAAGCATAAAATCGTAGGTTGTTTTGCCATTGATGGTAGTTTTGTCAACCTTACCAGGACCATCGAGAATCATCCTCGAAACCGATTGAAAAACATTCTCGAAACGGCGCTCGCCCAATTGTACTTTTGTTAGATGATCAGCCAACGATAAAGGCTGCGTTGATATTTCCTGAGCAATAATCTTTTTTGCCATGCTTGATAGTTTTTACGTTTTAGAAATCGACCACAAGATAATGTGATTTTTTGGCTTGACGAAAAAAGTTGAAAAAAAACTTGTCTTTCGTTGAAAAAACAAAAAAAACCGCTATTCATAAATCAGGACAACAAAAGAGAGGTTAACACCAAAATCAAAAAACAGCGACCGTTTTCGAAGTGGACAGCAATCTTTCATCGAAAAACAATGGATTACATTTAGTTATCATCGAAATTGACAAATTCATCAACCACCATTGTTAAATACCTCATTTTCAAATGAGAGCAATACCGAGTAGAGTTGCTAAAAATCTAATTTCATCGACTTTAAAATAAAATTTTATCCGAAACGACAACTATATACATATAAATATTATATTTGTCCCCACGAATGAGAATTAGTTCATGGCAAAATTCAAATATTCAATATTTTACACTCTTTTGTTGTTGATTATTTCTGTCGGTGTAAATGCACAGCAGCAAAGCATCGATAGCTTGGAAAAGCTATTGTCTAAAAAATCGGACACTGCCAAAGTGAACATCATGTTAATTCTTGGTCATGAATATGCAAAAACCAATCCACACGCAGCCGAATCGATATTACAGCGATCTATCACCTTGAGCGATAGCATGAACTACAAGGAAGGTCTTGCTATGGCGTATATGCAAATTGGCAATTTGAAAATCATTACGGGCGAATACGAATTGGCTTATTCGAATCTGATGCACGCTATTGCCTTATTTAAAGAACTCGGCGATGTACACAATACAGCACAGGCCTTACTCGACCTTGCATCAATAAGCAACAGATTGTCCGATTACCCAAAAGCCCTCGAATACGCATCGAATGCTTTAATCTTATCGCGACAAGCCGAAGATTTGCAAATAATGGCAATGGCTTATAATCTGATGGGAATCGTTTACGACAACATGGGCAATTCCAAAACAGCACTCACCAACTATCAAAAAGCTCTCGAGATTTTCAGTTCCGAAAACGACCGTATCGGGATGGGAAAAACATATCTCAACATCGCAATTATCTACAACAAAACTGGGCGTAAACAAGACGCCGAAGACCTACTCTTCAAGTGTGTTAGCATTGGAGAGGAATTCAACGATGCTCGCCTTTTATCGATTGCTTATGGGAATATTGGCCTTTTGTACAACGAAGATGGCAGCTTCAACAAAGCACTAGAGTATTACCAACTTTCGCTCGCCATGAAATTAAAATTGGGCGACAAGCACAGCATCATGATTTCGCACATCAATATTGCGGGGGCAAACTTTCATTTGGGTCAGCAATCCTTGGCACTCAATCACCTGAACAAAGCAATCAGTATTGGAACCGAGTTGGGTGCAAAACGCGAATTGATTGATGCCTACGAAATGCTCGCAACTCTTTACGAACAACGCGGCGATTTTACGAATGCGTACATAGCCCGAACGCACCAAGTAGCACTCAACGATTCGGTTTTTGGGCAAGACCAGATGAAATATTTGGCCGATGTCGAAAAAAAGAATGCTTATAATCAGCTCGAATCGGAAAACAAAATTTTGCGTCAGCAATCAATTATCGATCGGCTTAAAATTGAGAACAATCGATTCATTCGATACTATCTTCTGATTGGTTTGGCATTTGCTATTGTTCTGATTGGTCTCTTGGTTTATCAATCGACCGAACGCCACAAAAACAGCCGCAGACTCGACGAAGCCAACCAGCAATTGGTTGCCATAAACGAACAATTGAAACTTAGCGAAGGCAAATTGGCCGAGTCGAACAATTCGAAAGACCAGTTTTTCTCGATTATTTCGCACGATTTGCGCAATCCACTTGCAAGCATGGTTAGTTTTGTTCGAATCATGAAGCGCGACTACGATTCTCTTTTGCTTGAAGAGCGCCAATCGCTGATTGATGAATTTGAGAAAATCGTAAACCGAACTGGAAATTTACTCGAGAATCTATTGATGTGGTCGCGGTCGCAAACTGGCCGATTGAGCTACAATCCAAGTCGGTTCGAAGCTCATTATATCATTGACGAAAACATCGATTTGCACGAAGCATCAATCAAAACCAAACAGATAAAAATAATTGTTACCCCAAGCAACCAAAGCACCATCGTTTTTTCCGATATCAATATGCTCAACACCGTTATTCGCAATCTGATGTCGAATGCGGTGAAGTTTACTCCCCTTGGAGGCATGATTGAAGTAGGATTTCGAACCGATGGCAACGAATGTGTTTTCTTTGTCAAAGACAGTGGAATAGGGATTGAGAAAAAACAACAAGAACAATTGTTCAGTTTAGGCCAAGCGCATATTCGCACTGGAACAGCCAGCGAAAAAGGAAGTGGGTTAGGGCTTGTTTTGTGTAAAGACTTTGTTGAAAAGAATAAGGGCCGAATATGGCTCGAAAGTGTTCCAAACTTAGGTACAACATTCTATTTTTCGATACCACTCGCTTCGGACAAAGATGCCTGATTCATTGTTGGCAAATAAATAGAATAAGCACCAATAAAGGCGAAAGTGAATATCATATCGGGTAAATCGCTAAAAAACACGAGAGCGGCAAGCTGATTCCACATCAAATAAGGAATAATGAGCAAAATAATTTGTGCCACAGCATAAAAATAGAAGCCTCTTTTGTGCAACTGAAACATCATAATAACTCCAGCAAACGAAAGACCATACAAAACTACTTTTGCATAAGGATAGAGAGAACTTGCGCCGTATGTCAGCGATTTTATTGAAGTATAGCCTGGCACATACGATGCAAACGAAATCAGGTCAAGATCTATTATACTTAAAACGCCAAGCAGCACTCCAAATGCACCACCCATTGCCGACATCGCACAAAGGGCAACAAAAAGAATCGATTTTTTCCTTGTTTTCATCAGTATGAGATTTTTTTCATTTTTGCGACCTCAAAATTAGGATTTCTTTTTTATTAATGAGTTTTTTCATTCAAATTCGAAAAGTAAATATCGCAAATCACTGCCGTCCGAAAGTTTTCAAAAATTCCGTTTTTCAAAACACAACTA
>DYON01000124.1 GCA_020720525.1 Acetofilamentum sp. | reverse complement strand
TATCGGTAGTTGGACGCACTCCATCGCGGTCGGGAGGCGAAAACGTACGTCCTTTAAAATCTCCGCTTATAATTCTCATAATGAAGAATCAAACAAGGGGTAAAACTGCATCGATAGCATGCGCGATTCTTCATTGGCAATAAAATGGGCAGCATCGTATTCAACCGATGCAAAATAAGGATGAACTGCAACGGCCAGCAACGACGAAGGAGCAATTTCGCCACTTAGGCGAAGTGCAACTGCATCGGGCATAATTCCGGCAGCTTTTACACTTCCGAGCAAGAAATAAAGAAAATCGCTTTTGGCTTCGTAGGCAAATGAATTGAAAAGCTGCATTTTGCCATCGAAAAAAGCCGAAACCCAAAACGATGAAGGCAACACGTGCACATGAACCCGATTGGTGCTTGGATTGGCAAATTGAACGGTTTTTCGAAGCCAGATGGCAGCCCAATCGAAAATGGGCAACCGATGCTGACGAATATTTTCGAGCAAAGCCAATTTGAACGACGAAATGAGACTGAAATCGGAAACATTTGTCTCAATCAATTCGCAAAGTGGATCGATTGGCTCGCAAAACTCGAACAGCTGCTGTGCAGTATTTGCAAGCAAGAGTTCGGGGGCAACTGGAACCGAAGTCTCTGGATGAATAAGCACTTTTGTGAAGGACAAATATTGTATTCCGGCATGCTGTGCAACAAAATTATTTGCCTCGTCGAAGGTAAAGCCCTTTTTTGCACCAACCAACAGGGCATAAAAAATTTGATTTGCATCGTGTGCCAAAAAATAGAAGCCATCGCTATGAATTGCGATGACTTTTAATGCAGAATCGGGTAATACAGCATTTTCGGGCAGGAATCGGTATTCCGAGAAAATATTCATTTATTCCCAATTTCCATCGGTAGCTGGTGAGGTCAATGAACCAAAACGCAACCCATCTTCAAGATCCATATTGTATCGCTTCATTTCCTTTTCCTTGCCTTTAAGAAAAAACTTATTGGCGGCAAAAACATCAATTACATTCACAGGAACATTTCCATTATTCACAACTGCAATTTGTAAGCTGAAAGTATCGTGAGGTGCACCATCATAATTTGAGAAAGGAATATTCATCAAACCTTCAGGTTTAAAATCGGGTCGATTTTTAAACAAGCTGTCCATGATAGCAATATAACCAACAGTATCACGAATAGGATTGGTAAAAGTAGAGTCGCCAGGGCGAGCCGTCAATTTTATCAACGGAATTTCTTCGGTAGTTACAAATAGAATAAGACTATCAAACGATGCGCAATATTTTCCGTGCATATTGAGATACAAGCTTTCAATTTCGCGAATATCTTTCAATTTCTGAATAACGACTTCTTTGCGCGAATCGACTTCGTTGTTGAATCGAACTGGAGCCATGATGCTGTAATTGTAGATAATGTAAACAAGGCCAACAATAATAACAGCAAGGACAATTTGTAAAATCAATCTGAGTTTCATATCAAAACGTTTTGAGTGTTGTTTCGGTGCAAAATTAAAACTTTTTCAATGTAATAAAAGGGTATTCGAGAAAATATTGTCTATTTGGTTCAAAAAATAAGTTATCAGTAGGTTTGAATCAGTTATCGTAGCGCATCAATTGCAGAGTACGTACAAATCGTCGTGGGGGTTTATGCAAAGCACAGGAATATTAAATTCGTTGCAAATTGCATTTTTTTCGGCAGTACCACTAAAAAAATCAAAAATATCGGGTCGCAATGTCGTGAGAATAAGATATGCTCCAGCCGCAATGGTTGAACTGTACTTCAATGCCAGCCTATCTGCTTTGTAGATGGTGGCAGCAACTGGAACTATTTCGTGCTTGATTTCGGCATTTTCGTACAATTTTTTCATAGCCTGAATATTTCCCATGATTCCCGATTTAAAAAGTTGATCGCTCACTTTGGGCAACGAAACATGCACCTTGCTTCCGCAGATGCGCCCAAAATAGCTCGCCCAAAGAATTTTTTCTTTTTCCTGCTTTTGATAACTCATGGAATAGACAATATTGTCGAACGATTTGGTGTGAATGGTTGCTGGCACCATTAAAAATGGTGTTCGCGACTTTCGCATTTTGCGAAGCGATGCCGACAGCGATAGCGAAAGAGATGTTTCGCTTCTATTGTGAGCTATAACAATCAGTATCGATTCCGTTTTCGAAGCCAAAGCAAACAGCAATTGAAAAGTATTCTCTTCGGGGGCAAACGATTGAACGCTGATGGAATGATTTTGCTGAATATGCGCAGTAATTTCGGCAAGCTTCAATCGTTTCTCATCGTTGGCTTTAGGACAAAATAGCACCAAACCAGCTTCGAATGCTTTGCAAAGCGAAATAGCTTCTTGCAAAGCAAAGTTGCTCAAATCGTCGAAAAAGAAAGGCACCAGAATATTCCAGTTTTTTTTAGGTTTTTGCTGAGTATCTGTCATCGGGCAATTGAAAAAAGTGATGAAAATTGACCATTTGCACCCGATATTTCGACCAAATAGAGCCCTTGTTGCAAAGAGCTTATGTTTACACTACACGAATTTGAATTGGAATTGATAGTTGAAGAAAGACATACTCGACCCGAAATATCAAGAATTCGCACAGTCGATGTATTCAAGACAGAAGGCACTACAAAGTAGAGAATATCTGCTGCCGGATTGGGATACAATAGCAAATTATTCGAAACAGTATTATCTTGAATCGAAAGCATTGGATCGACAAAGCGAACATCGGCTCTATTGACGGCCTCTTCAATTTCGTGATAGTTGTGCCCTGCAATAATGGCAAAAGTGAGCTGCAACGAATCGGCAGGAGCAATGGTATAGGGCCCCGAACTTGACATTGCGGCAATATCGTTGCCCTGAAAATCGGTTCCTGCACTGGTTCGATTGGCTTTGAGCATACTGTACTTTTCGCTTTCGGAAAAACCGTCGGTAATGGTAATGCTGCTGTTGAAGCCATCCAAATCGAGTGCATAATAAAACGAAGGAGCTTGCCCAAGCAGATGTATAGCCGCAAACAGCGATGAATCGAGGTTTGAAGCTATAATAGTTTTGAGCGATGCATCGTACCAACAACGATTTTCGTTTGACGTGATTATATCCCAATCGGCAAATAAACCAGCATAAAAATTGCTCAAATTCACTGTATCGTTGTTAAAAAAAGTATAACGAACCATTACAAAATTTTCATCTTCGGGCGTATTCCAAGCATAAGTGAGCTGCTTCACCGAAACATGAATTCGGAATACCGAATCAACTCCATTGTCGTTGTAGGCCGAACTGAAGCATTTGTCGCCAAGAGGAGCTGGAACAACATTCTGAACAAACATAGTGGCAACCCAATCGGTATCGACTGGTTCTATAATGCTGTAAAGATTGTCGGAGACTTTCAATAGCGAAGTACCACACATCATTCCAATTCCCGACACCATGCTCGAATAGTCTTCGAAACGCAAACCGTCGCCCTGAAACAAATTGATAAGATCGTTGTAGCCCAAATTGCCGTTGCTTGTTACTGTAACTGCAATTTGATTGGTATCGAGCAATTTGTAGTCTTTGTTCACATTGGTTGAAAAAAAATCGGTCGATGAATAACTGTTATCGTGAAAATGAATTAGAAAATCGAGTTTGGTGCTAGGCGGAACATTTAAAAGCTTCAACCGAAACGATGCTGAATAATTGTTGGCATAATTCATTGTTGGCAATTCGCCAATAGTCCAAATCGAATCGATCAGAGCCACATAAGGCGAAAGACATTCGAGCTGAGCATACAAATTGGCCGAACTGGTATCGAGATAATTGAGAACCGACACATTTACGTATAATGTGTCGCCTGGGAAAAACGTAAGATCGGCACTATCGGAAAAAGAATATGAATCGAGTCGAATTGATGGAGAAAAAGGATCGGTCAATGCACGGTACATATTCAAACGACCAGTACCCAGCCAATTTGCATAGGGTGTATTTGCTGCAATTGTGTCGATAATATCGGCTGTAGTGCGCAATCGCTCGGCTATTTGGAGCATATTGAGTTGTGGATAATAATCCGAAACCAATGCAGCAGCACCTGCAACACATGGCCCCGACATCGACGTTCCACTTGAGGTTATAAAACCTCCCCCACCCCAAGTTGAATACACATCTTTGCCAGGAGCAGAAATATCGATATAGTAACCAAAGCTGCTATTGATCCATTTCACATCGTTTACATCGGTTGCTGCAACGCTCAATACATAATTGTACGATGCAGGATAAATGGGATTGAGACTATTCGAGTTGCCTGCCGAAGCCACAACCAAGGCTCCACGATTGAAAGTAACATAATTCACAATATCTTGCCCATATTGTCCTGGCGAAAATGAACTTCCCCAAGAACAATTGATAACCTTGCATCCGTGATCGGCAGCATAAACAACCGATTGGTATGTGGCAACTAAATTTCCATTTTGATTATCGACTTTTACAGGAAGAATTTTGCAATTAAATCCAGTTCCAGCAATTCCATAAGTATTGTTGGCCGAGGCTCCCGAAATTCCACAAACATGTATTCCGTGAGCTCTGGCGCCAAACTGAGGATTGTTGTCCCACGAACCCATATCCCAGCCTCTATAATTATCAACATAGCCATCGTTGTCGTTGTCGAGTCCATCAATTGGGTCGTTGTAGTTGTATTTCACAGCATTCACCAAATCGGGATGCGCAAAATCGATTCCTGTATCGGTAATTCCAACCACCGTATTGCTATCGCCTTTGCAGATATCCCATGCCTGATATGCACGGATATTGGTAAGATGATATTGCGATGCTATATTGGGATCGTTTGGAGTGTACATAATATGCGGCAAATAGTTTGGCACAGCATATTCGAGCATCCCAGATGAAAGAAGAACATTTATTGCATCTTCAATTGGAAATAAAGGATTGAATTCTACTTCGTAAATGAGACTTAAGTCGGTGAGTGGCTGACCATATTTATTGGTCTTTTCTTTCGGAATTGGACTAAAAGGAAATTTTTTGTAGATGGTATCGGCATCTATGCGATTTAGAAAAGAATTGAATTTCTCCGAATCGACATTTTCGGGAATAAATTTGAGGATAACATGTCCTTGCAAATAATCGCCTTCGGCAACACCGGCTGGCAATTTGAAGTTTTGAGAATTTTGTGCTTTGCCGTTAAATACCAAAACGACAAAAACAATGCTCAGCAGAAAGTGAAATGCTTTCATAGGTAGAACGTTTAGGCAAAGATAGTGAATTGTTGGGGTCGGACAAAAAAATGTTACATCAAGCCAAAACTCTAAACAAAATCAACCGCCAATATTGTAGAAATTGTGTGTTTGAGAACTATTGCCGCTTTTAGGTTTGTTTTTCAATGCCAAATTGAATGCTTCGGCAATTCCCAATTCGCGAACAGAGTATCCAAGGTTGCTAAAAAGACATGGCTTCAGCAGGCCATTGGCTGTGAGCCGCAACCTATTGCAGGTTGAACAATGTCCGCCTTCGCCACCTTCGACCTGCGAAAATTCGCCAGTTTCGAGATTCATCAAATGAATGAAACGCGCCTCGAGGTCTTTTTCTGCCGCAAATTTGCGAACGGCAACCGCATCGGGTTCGTCGGACGAATGCTGAACAACACAATTGAGCTTAATAGGTTTTAATCTGGCAGCAATAGCAGCATCGATTCCCGAAAGGACATCGGTCAAATTTCCAATCCGCGTGATTTGGGCATATTTTTCAGGATTCATTGTGTCGAGACTGATATTAACACGTTGTAGTCCTGCTTTGCGAAGATCGGCAGCCATTTGGGTAAGTAAAATTCCATTGGTGGTCATCGACAAATCTTCAATTCCATCAATTGCAGCCAACATCGACACCAAATTCACAATTCCTTTTCTAACAAGAGGTTCGCCGCCAGTGATTCGAACTTTTCTGATGCCATTTTTTACGCCAAATCGAACTACATCTGCAATTTCGTCGAACGAAAGAATTTCGCTATGGCTCATCATTACAACGCCTTCGGCTGGCATACAATAGGTACAGCGCAGGTTGCATCGGTCGGTAACCGAGATGCGTAAATAGTCGATTTTTCGATTAAAACAGTCGAACATCAATTCGGCTCCCTTCTGCAATTTCAAACTCGCCAATTTCCATCGAAATAAAACCAACTGCATTTGAAAGCGAGTTGATATGCGCCGAACCATTGTATTCGACTGTATTTACTTTTCCTGCTTCGTCGATATAAACTGGGTAAAACGATTTTCGATCCGCTTTGCGTCGCGTTATGGCTTTGCCAGTAATTCCGCTAATCACAATCTGCTTCGGAACGCCTCCAGTCATGCGTTTGAGAAGAATTTGTCCAAGCAAATGAAACTGAACAAACGACGAAACTGGATTGCCAGGCAAACCAAAAATGAATTTATGCCCGTTTTGCGCAAGGGTAGTTGGCCGACCGGGTTGAACAGCAATGCTATCGAACAAAATGTCGAAGCCCAATTTCTGCATAGCTTTGGGAACAAAATCGAATTCGCCAGCCGAAACACCTCCGCTCAGAAAAACCAAATCGTTTTCATTGGTTGCTTTCCATAGAGTCACAACTGTTTGGTCGAAAGAATCGGAAACAATGCCATAATAGCGGGGCAATCCGCCAGCTTTTCGAATCTGAGCCATCAACTGCCACGAATTGCTGTTGCGTATTTGCGATGATTTCGGAACTTGATGAGGCTCAACCAATTCATCGCCAGTACTCATCACTCCAACCGAAATCTGTTTAAAAACAGACGGATTCACTTTGCCCATTTCGGCCAAAACTGCAATATGTTGAGGCTCGATAAATGTTCCAGCATCGAGCATTTGTGCGCCTTTTCGCACATCTTCGCCCAAAAAACAAATATTTATAGCTTTCGATTTGCCTTTGTAAACAATTGTATTTTTGGACAATTCGCAATCTTCGACCATCAAAATTCGGTTAGCACCATTGGGCACTGGGGCGCCGGTCATAATTCGGATGCAAGTGCCTTGAACAACTGTTTTTGTTGGCATTTGCCCGGCAGCAACGGTTTCGATAATTTCGAGTGGTGTTGCAACATCTTCGCTGCGGCATGCAAATCCATCCACAGCCGATTTGTCGAATGGAGGCATGTCCATATCGGCAAATACATTTTCGGACAAAATGCGACCGTTGGCATTTTCGAAAGGGATGGTTTCGACAACTGACCTCACCGGAAGTGTAGAAACAATATGTAGGGCTTCTTCGAACGATATCATAACAATAAATCTTCGGTGCAAAGGTACATCGAATTGCATAAATGGGCAAGACGGGGGAAATAGTTTGAAAAATACCAGAAGTTGGATAGGTTTGTTCAATTACACTGATAAACAATTATAGAAAAAAATCGTCCGCAGATTTCGTAGATTTATTCATAGCTTAAACTGCTTTTTGGTATTCATGAGCTCTCCGCCAGCAGGCGGATCGGTTCGCAGAAAAAGAATTGCACCAGCAAGGTTAACAATTTGCACACCTGCCTGACTGCGCCACGCAGGCAGGGATGAAGCTGCATCATTGCAAGCAATGATTTGCTTGATTGTTTTCAAATCAATGGGTTAAACGGAATTGAATTGGTGAATTCGAGAATTTGCAAATTAAAAATTTATCACGCTGTAATCGTGACGTCAAAAGATTAGACTAAGTGAGCGAAAAATCGATGTACTTATTGCACACAATACTTCCGATGTCTCGGAACGTGTGAGAACGAATGAGAATAATTGAATACCACAGACGACAGCCTGTTGTCATTCTGGA
>DYON01000465.1 GCA_020720525.1 Acetofilamentum sp. | reverse complement strand
TTAGGGCCGATTTTCGTAATGGTACAGAATAGCCGGGGCACTGCCCACAACAATTTGGGTTTTCAATGTGCCCAATATTAGACTTGATGTTTGTCGTTAGTTGGAATCAGTCGGCATTCCATTCACTTACCCGCAGTACAATTTGTTTCATCCCATCCGTACACCAACCCAGCCAATTTCGATACTTGTCTGAAATTTCTTGTGGGTTCTCCTATTTTTTATAAGCTTCGAGGCGTATAATTTTTACTCCCTTCCCACTTTTAACTTTCTCGTAAAGTACAACTGCGCTGTATGGCCTATTTCCATGCCTGCGTATGCAGCCTGCAATTACGTACAGTCCAATAATTTAACCCGGAACTCATAGTTATTCCCAGTAGTTTCAAGGTGCTTCAATTCAATAAGGTCAAACTCTATTTTACTCAGTTCTAAAGTTCATCTATTTGTTCTTTTGTTAATCCGGTAAATTCGATTATTTCGTCAATCGGTTTGTTTTTGTATTTCATTTGCTTAGCAACTCTTATCATTCCTTCTGCAATTCCTTCCGCCTTTCCTTCCGCCTTTCCTTCCGCCTTTCCTTTTTCTATTCCCACTGACATGCCTTTGCGCAAAGCATCCTCAATTCTACGTTCTTCTTGCCGGGCCAACGATGCTTCGTCCATAAATTTGCGTTCCTGGCTTTCATAATGCTGTTGCTCTACGTCGTTGAAGTACATGATTTCCAGAGCCTCCATAGCTTGTTTAATGGATTGGTCGGTTGCTAATTGCTCGGGCAATTTGTCCTTTGAAAATTCACCTGCACTGTTCAGAAATGTAATCCATCGTTCGAGTGTCGAATGAATTTCGGGTAGTTTCTTTTTGAATTTTTTTAGTTCCACGAAGTGAAGCTCCAGCCCGTCGATTTGTTCGTAAATTTCTTTGGTGTCAATGTCGCCAATTCCTAGTCGTCTATGGTAACGTTCTTTTCCTTTTTTATCTACAAAATAATTGAAGTCAATCAAACTTATTATTATTGTTTTTCGTAAATTGTCGTAAATTCCGGCCGATTTTAGTTGAGAGCTAAACATTTTGGCCCAGTAGAACAACAAACGCATCCCGAAAAAATCGTATGGGGCAACTTGCATTTCGATATCGTAATGTTTTCCCTTCTCGTCGGTTGCTTTTATATCGAGGTAGGTTATTTTCCCGCTTATGTAGTCGGATGGGTTGTACGGATTTTTAAGTTTTAAGGTGGTTACTTGTTCGTCGGCAGACAATATCGAGTTTACCAACGATTTTAAAAGTTCGATATTCTGTTCTGTTCCAAATAGTTTTTTGAATACTAAATCTATTTTAGGATTTACCTTGCTCATGATTTATGTTTTTTAGTTGGTGCTAAATTAAGTAATTTTTAATTTTTTTCATGGGCCCGTGTAAGATTCATCAAATTGGTTTATGGTGGTTGTTTTGGGCAATTGC
>DYON01000464.1 GCA_020720525.1 Acetofilamentum sp. | reverse complement strand
GGTTGTTATCGTTTTTCGGATCGCTGATTTCTTCTACACTTACCAAACGACTAAACTTGGGTAGCTCTGTTTGCTTATTGAAAATGTCCACAATTTTGTGAATATCCTGTTCGCGCAAACGGTTTTTGTTACCGTCTTTAATGAAGCCTTTGCTGGCATCCACCATAAAAATATGTTTGCGTTCGTCAGCCCCTTCTTTGTCCATCACAATAATGCAGGCAGGAATACCGGTGCCATAAAACAAGTTGGCAGGCAAGCCAATAATGCCTTTGATATAACCCCGTTCAATTAAACTTTTGCGGATTTCAGCTTCGGCATTTCCTCTGAACAAAACACCGTGAGGCAAAATACAAGCACCTTTACCTGTGCTTTTTAATGATTTAAGTATGTGTAAGAGAAAAGCATAATCGCCATTTTTGTCGGGTGGCGTTTTGTATGATGCTTTTCCTGTTTTCGCACTTTCAATTTCGTCTTTTTCAAAACGCCCATAAAGGTCGTCCTGCGGATTAAAACCTGTAGCCCAGTTTACAGAAGAGAAAGGCGGATTGGCAACAATAAAGTCAAATGTTTTTAAATAGCCATTACTGTCTTTAAAAAAAGGGTCGGAAAGTGTGCTTTGTCCACGGTGAATTTCAATAGCTTCTTGCCCGTGTAAAATCATATTCATACGAGCCAAAGCAGCCGTTGCCACATCTTTCTCTTGTCCGTAAATAGTACCTTTGCCATCTGCTTCGTCCAATGCTTTCAACAACAAAGAACCCGAACCACAGGTTGGGTCATAAAAAGTTGTTTTGTTGGTCGCATCGTGAATGCTCAGCACTTTTGCCATTACACGGCTTACTTCGCTTGGGGTATAAAATTGTCCTTTGCTTTTACCGCTTTCGGTGGCAAAGTTTTTCATCAAGTATTCAAAAGCATCGCCCAGAATATCATCTCCACCTGCTCGGTTTTTACTAAAATCTAAAGAAGGATTTTCAAAAATGGCAATTAAGTTGGTGAGCTTGTCCACCATTTCTTTGCCTTTGCCCAATTTATCATCGTCGGCAAAGTCGGCAACATCAATCACACCTTTTAAATCGTTGGCTTTTGCCAACTCACCAATAATAATATTAATTTGATTGCCGATGTCTTTATTGCCTTTTAAGGCTTGCATATCTTTGAAACTACCGCCTTCAGGAATTGAAATGATTGCATCAGGGTCATCTGCATATTTGTCGGAAACATATTTTACAAACAACAAAACAAGAATATAATCCTTGTACTGACTCGGGTCCATTCCGCCTCTTAACTCGTCACAACTCGCCCAAAGGGAACTGTATAATTCTGATTTTTTAATTGCCATATATTATTCTAAATCCATTTTTAATTAAAGCTCAAATGTAACAATTTAGCAGGGGTGCGTAAGCAAAATTGCAGCTCTTTTGCAAGCTTTGGTTTTGAGCGTCGGCTCGTGGG
>DYON01000463.1 GCA_020720525.1 Acetofilamentum sp. | reverse complement strand
TATAGTTGGCTTGGATGCATTCGTCCAATATTAAATCTGCTTCCTGCAATGCTGCAAGAGGGGCGGAATCGGATAAACTTTTGAGGTCCACAATTTTCGATTGCAGCAAAGCAGTATCGGTTTGGCTATTCGAAGCCAAAAACAGCAACATCGCCAACAAAATTGAAAATATCAGCTTCAACATTACTGCAAAGTTACGCATTTTTTACATCTAAGTTATCTCGTAGTTCATTTCCAATAATCATAAAAGCCATTACAGCCAGCACAATGGCTAAGCCAGGCACCAAGGCAAGATAAGCCGAATCGAGAACCAAATGACTGTAGTATTCCTTAACCATTCCACCCCAAGTAGGAATAGGTGGCTGAACGCCAATACCAAGAAAACTAAGCCCTGCTTCGATAAGTATAGCCGACGAAAACGACGATGCAGCTAACACAATTACTGGACCTCGCAATCCGGGAAGTATATGTCGGAAAATAATACTTCTACTTCGCAATCCTAAAGCTCGAGCGGCTTCGACATACTCACGTTCTTTTATCGACATCACCTGACCGCGCACAACCCTTGCTATATCGACCCAAAATGTAACTCCAATAGCGATAAATATTTGCCAAAAGCCTTTTCCCAACGCAAATGTGATAGCAATTACCAACAAAACGGTTGGAAGCGACCATACTATGCTGAACAACCAAACCAGAAATCGGTCGAGCAATCCCCCGTAATAACCAGCCAACGCTCCAAGTGTAATTCCAATCAATAGTGCAATTAGAACCGAAACCAAGCCCACCGAAATACTTACCCTAGCGCCAAGCACAAGGCGGCTAAATTCATCGCGTCCAAAACGGTCGGTTCCTAAAACAAATTTTTTCTTAGAAATCATTTTTTCTATCACAAAACTTTTCAAATCTTCGTCAGATTCCATTTTTGCAGATGGATAAAGATTTGAATAAACCTGTTCCAACTTAATACAATCGTATGCTTTGATAGGGCCATTGTTTGGGACAAGTCCAGTATAAAGCTCTGCAAACAAACTGTCGTTGCGAAAATAATAAGAACTAATCGCTATTGTAGAAGCCGACATTGGATTGCCAGAAATAAGTTTTTCAACAAACGAGACTTCGGAACTTTGGTCGAAAGGAATTTCGAGGAAAAGACACTCAAAACCAGGTTTTTTTAGCGAAATTTCGACGTGCTGACTGTTGGCATTAGACGACGAATCAGGAATAATGAAATAACCAAATATCGCTATCAGTGCCATCAATCCGATGTAGCCAGCAGCAATATAACCAGGCCAAGTCTTTATAAGTTTGTGTCTTCTCATTTTCTATGGGTACAAAGATAATCGATTGGCTCGATTGCTATAAACAAACAAGACAGAAACTCAAAAAGTTGGAAGTATTATTTTCCGCATTCGGTTTTGTACAAATCCATGTAGTCGAAAATGATGAAAGTAGC
>DYON01000462.1 GCA_020720525.1 Acetofilamentum sp. | reverse complement strand
CGAGTCGCGACAATTCTTTGGCTACTTGCAACGAAAAATACGATTTTCCGTTATTCGAGTTACCCCAAATTAACCATGCACCGCCGGGTGTCGCATCGCCTACCAAGTCGTGCCATTCCGGACTGAGGTTAAGTTTGTCAAATTCCAAACCCAACAGCGTATCTATACTTATCAGTTTAGGCATGGTTTCTCATTTTTTGAATCTCAATATAAACTCGTCTTAGGCTGCTTTGGGACAGCTTTATTAGAGCCTTTTCATCCTTGAATCCGTTTGCAAGTCCGACTAACGTAACTTGATATTCTTTAAAACCCTCGCCTTTAGGTTCAACCGTTTGGTATCTACTGCCAAAACGGTCGAAGATTTCGGCATAGCCTACTTTTTTAGAATCAAGGTGTCGTTCTATTTTTACCTTTAAACCGTCCGCACCCATCATATACCAACCAACATAATTTGAAGTAGCATTCTCGAGTGCTTTCAGTTCTAAAAACGCGCTGTAATCCAAATCTCCGGCTTCGTCAAGAATAATCAATGGGCGTTCGATAGTTTTCAAAGCATAAACCAAATCATCGTAAACATCGGAATATCGCCCCTTTGAACTGATGCTGAACTCAATTGCAATCTGTCGCACCAAGCGTTGTTTCGTTTTTACCTGACTGCAATCTATGTAGGCTACATTTTTATGGTCGCGTGCATATTGTTTCGCCGTGAACGTTTTACCTATTCCGGCTTCATCGCATAATATCGCTTTTGAGGAGTCATTTTGGCAATTAGATAATTGTCCGGTGATATATTCGAATGTAGGTGTTTTAGCGACTTCCCATTTCGCGCCCGGTCTCAATTCTATGTTTAGTTTCCGTGCTATTGTTATCCAACCTGCTTCCGATATTACATTCAATTCGCCTTTACGCGCTCTGCTGATTTGCGAGGCACTGATACCCACGAATACCGAGAATTTTTGCGCTCCGCCTTCGCCTTTTGCATTATTTCTAAGCGTAATCTCACGTTCTACGTGTTCTAAAATTACGTGCTTTTGAGCTTCATTTAACATATCTTTTTATTTTATGTGTTACAAATTTTTTCGTGCTATTTCGGCATAATCTATTTCGGCATAATCATATTCATACGAGCTGGAATCTATCTCTTCAGAGTTGCCTTTATGTATCAAGTCTTCAATATTTTCCGGTATGTCGTAATTTGTTTTTTCGAGCACACCTATTTTTTTTACCTTCGTTTTATGTACCTTTATTCGGGCATCGTATTGTGCAACATACTTTTGTTGCGTCAGTTGGTGATCAAGGTCAAGCTCTGTTTGTTCGGCACGCGATTCATTGTATTTTTCGAGCTGTGCGCAAGTGCATATAAAATCATCTTGCTGATACAAATGCACTTCGTTTATCGTATCATCAGCGTTCGGCAACCAATAGGCTGTCAGTTCCTTGGTCTGATTGATGCGGTC
>DYON01000123.1 GCA_020720525.1 Acetofilamentum sp. | reverse complement strand
AAATCATTGAACGTTTAATTTCAAAAATATTTTAGATTAATGTTGTTTCACTTTTTTGTATTTTTACAACAAAGAATAGATTATGCGTTTAATTTTGGTTTTAATGCTATTGACTTCTGCTCTGTTTTCTCCTGCACAGCAAGGAGCCGATATAAACACTCGAAACGGATATGTGCTTCCTGCACATGGTGTGTTTAGAATTTTACTTGTTTTTGTAGAAATAGAATACCCAGGTGGCACCGATAAATTCGCATCCGAAGTAGGTGAGTACTGGAAACCAGGGAGATATCCCTCTTGGGCGAACGAGCTTTTCGATTCGGGTCCTGGCAAAACAAAAGGATTGGGTACTCGCTACTACAACGAAAGCTCTTTTGGCGATTTTGTGGTATATGGCGACATTTTGCTCAATCCCGAAAACCCATCTGCGCCTTTTGTTTATAAGTCGGATGGACGAGTTGATGCTGGTGCACTTATCAATAGTATTTGGGCGAAAGGATTTTTAACACAAAACAATTTGCCGCCCGATAGCTTTAACCTTTGGAAAAAATCGAAAGCAGGTGCAACAAAAATAAAAAGTGATAGTTCCGATTTGATGTATTTTGATCATATCATGTTTATTGTGAGAAATTCTACATATCCGGGAAACCTTTCTGGTTATGCATCGCCAGGAAATCTTTCGGCTAAAGGTCCGGTGAAAACAGATAGTTATAGCTTGTTTAGTACCCGCAATGCAAGTCCACTGCATATTATGTTGCACGAATTCAATCACCTATTGTTGGGAGGAAACAATGTGCATTGCTGTGGCGGAAACCATGCGGCCAGTGGGGCACAACTTTTTATGTCGTTTCAAGGCGGCTGGGGAATGATGGGTGCTGCCAATAAATCGTTGCTCACATGCAATGGCTGGGATCGATATAAACTTTGCTGGAAGTTACCTGCAAAAAAATGGTTTATCTCGGCTGGCACCACCACTGGCGAGGAAGTGAACACCGATTTCGATTTCAGCGATGGAAAATGCATCGACACAGTGCTGGTAATACGCGATTTTGTGAAATATGGCGATGCTATTCGCATTCGTTTACCCGGAATTCCATCAAGCGAATATCAGCAATGGTTGTGGATCGAAAACCATCAAACACAAAGCTTTAATGGAAGCCCGTTCGATGTATTTCAATATCAATCGTCGGGCTGCTCGGGTGTAGCTGCTCCTGGCCTATATGCCTATATTCAAGTTGCCCACAATGCGCTTGATGGGAAGAATGCGTTCAGCGACCCCGCCGATTTTATCAGGGTGCTTCCTGCAAGCGGAATGTACGATATTCAGTGGGGCGATACGATGGTTCGCAACAATTGGTGTGTAAACAATGAGCTTTCTTTTCCCTTTGAGAGAATTAGATCAAAGCAAAATGCGCTGAGTGGAAATTCTGTTGCCGAAATTGTTGCATGGGATAACAATAATGACGGTCGTATTGCCGAAAGCGAAAAACGATTGCAAGCCATTGAAAAAATGGGTACCGAAATCCATAACAATCTTTCATATCTTGGCGAAGCAGGCTATGCTTTTTGTAAAAATGGGAACTCAAAAATAGGTGTTGCAAGCAATCCTTCTACAGCCAACTCACTGACGCTTCTCAACGACGACCGTTTGGTTAACAAAGGCAAAGCTCCCGATAACCGGATTATTTATTTGAATTCGGTGAGTATCGAAATTGTTAAAGAGAATTATCCCAATCGAGGCGAAATATTGGTGAGAGTTAGAAACGGCGACAATCTTGTTTCGGGAAACGTGCGTTGGTGCGCTCCGCATATTATACTCCCGAAACTTGCTTCCGACAACAAATACGATTTGGTACTCGACGAGAAAAGCCGACTCACATTCGATATTGGATATACTCCAACCTATTCCGATTCGTCTATAGTGGTAAACGGAATTAGATGTTTTACAAGTACTACTTGGTTCGAGATGCTGCCAGGCACACGGATGTATTTGTCGCCAAAATCGAAATTGATACTCAAAAACCGTTCGGTATTTTATATTCATCCAGGAGCCGAACTCATTGTTGCAAAAGGAGCCAAAATTGTAGTTAGCGACGATTCAAAGATGATAATTGATGGAACGATTACACGTTTGTAATAGCTGTGGCAAAATACCGCTCAAACGATTTCAAAGGCAACACAGGACTTTGTCCGAGCGGACACAGCGATGTGCGAGCCATGTAGCTTGCTTCGTCAATCATTTTTTGTAGAATTTCTGGATTTGTTTTCAGTTGGCTGGCCATTTCGCTTAGCAGTGTAGTTCCAATTCGGCAAGGAACACATTTTCCGCAGCTTTCGTGTTTAAAAAACTCAAGTATGTTTTGCAGAAAATCAATTTTATCGGTTGTGTTGTCGAGCACAATAATGGCTCCCGACCCCATGGTAGCTCCTATTGCTTTTAGGGTTTCGTAGGCCATGGGTGTATCGAGAAGACTTGCATCAACAAATGTTCCTGCAGCACCACCCAATAATGCGCCGGCAAACGAATAGCCGTCTTTCATTCCTCCAGCCAACACTTCGATGAGTTGTCGAAGTGTTGTTCCCATTTCCACTTCGTAAAATCCTGGCCGATTCACTCTGCCACTTATGGTGAATATTTTTGTGCCTTTCGATTCGCTGGTGCCCAAAGCCGTGTACCAATCGAGACCATTGATTAGAATTGCAGGTAGCTGCACAAAAGTTTCTACATTATTAATTAGGGTCGGATTTCCCCAAAGGCCTTTTTCGGCAGGGAAAGGTGGTTTTATGCGTGGATAGCCGCGTTTGCCTTCGAGCGATTCGAGCAAGGTGAGCTCTTCGCCACACAAATACGAACCAGCTCCAAGTCTCAACTCCAATTCAAACGAAAAATCGCTGCCTAAAATATTGCTACCCAAAAACCCATTCGAACTTGCATCGGCAATAGCTTTTCGAATGCGGTGAATCGACAGGTTGTATTCGCCACGAATATAAATAAATCCTTTCGACGCACCAATGGTGTATGCAGCAATGAGCATTCCTTCAATCAGTAAATGTGGGTCGTTTTGCATGATGGTGCGGTCCTTGAAAGTACCTGGCTCACCTTCGTCGGCGTTGCAAACAACATATTTCTGACATTCGGCGCACGATTGACTTGTGAATTTTTGTTTCAAGCCAGTTGGGAAACCTGCGCCACCTCGCCCACGCAAACCCGACGATTCGTAGCGGACTAGAATCTCATCGGGATTTAATGATAATGCTATTTTTAAACCATCGTATGCCCCAAGAGCAATAGCATCGTTGATATTTTCTGGGTCGATTTTGCCTAAACGGGCTAGCCCAATTTTAGTTTCCTGTATCATTTTGCTTCAGTTTTCAGTTTTTCTATGAGGGTTTCCAGTTTATCTATGCTTAATTCGGTAAAAACATCTTTGTTTACCATCATCGATGGCGCTTTTCCGCATTGCCCCAAACATTCGGTGTGTTCAATCGTAAAGATTCCATCGTTTGTTGTTTCTCCTACTGCTACGCCTAATTTTTGCTTAAGAAATTCGGTGAGCGATTGGCTACCCATCAAGTGGCAAACTGGCGACTGGCAAATTCGGATGATGTATTTACCTCTGGGTTTTAGGCTAAACATGCTGTAATAGCTCACTACACCATATACTTCAGCTTTTGTAAGTCCGAATTTTTGCGTGGTTTGATTCAGCGCTTCTTCGGTGATGTATTGCTGCGGATGCGAATTTTGTAACTCATGTAAATGATTGAGCAATTCGCTTTGGTTTTCTTTTTCGTTCATAAATACTGCGATTGGAAAAGTAAAGATATAAATTTTTTGTCACTCATCACTGACTACTGGCAACTCACCAATGAAAACAGGTTGCTGAAAAAAGTCGTTGCAATGCAACGCCGCTTCGTTGTTCTCTCCTTGACAAGACGCGATAAATCGCGTCTCTACACTGACAACTGATTATCCCGACGCTCCGGTCGGGAATTGCATCTGGCTACTGATTACTGACCACTTCTAAAGCGCATCTTCTAACGCCTGCAATGTGAGGGGCTTTGCGACAATAATACCATTTTCGTCAATTACGAAAAAGCTGGGGGTTCCCCAAATGTACCAGCGAATGGCATTGAGCCCATCGTAGCCTTTTAAATCTGAAATAGATGGATCGGGCAGATTGTTGCGAAAAACACCACTGCTCCATGCGTTTTCATCCTCGTCGAGCGAAAAAGAAAACAGAACTACTTCGGGATATTTTTTAAGTAGTTCAACCACATAAGGAATTGCTTCTTCGCAATGCGAACAATCCGATGCCCAAAACATAACAATTGCTTTTTTTCCCTTGAACGACGACAGGGAAAACTCTTTCCCATCGCGATTTTTTGCAGAGAGTTCGGGCGCAGCCACACCTTTTTGAAGATTGCGAATCGACAAAGCTTTGCGTTCTTGTTCGCTCGGAATTCCACCTTCGCACGACGAACTGTGCATATAAAGGTCGAAAATATGTAAGTACACATCTTCGTATCCTTCGGCATCGAAAGTATTGAGCAACAAATCGAGCACATAATTATATTGTGTATTGTTTTGTGAAAAACTACTCATGATGAAATCGCAAGCTTTGATAAATTCAACTGGCACATGTTCTTCAACCAAATTGCGCAGATAAAAACTGCATGCATCGTATAGCAAATGTGTGTTCACCAAACTGCTGTCTGTCTTGTCGATATTGTCGAAATAGTGATGTCGCAAAAACTCTGTTTCGCTTGTATAACCATTTTCGGGGTTAATTTTGTTGTATTCATCAAAATCGGGTGGAATACTGCTTTTGTATATTTTTAAGGCAAATAAATCTGGGAATAACCCGTAAAGCGAATCAACCGTCGATTCGAGTTGTGCAACTTTTATGACCAATTGTTTTTTTACTTTTTGCAACAAATCCTTTTTCCCTTCAGCATAATACTTATCGCCTAGTGCAGAAAGGCTGTCAATCTCATTTTCGAAATTTTGCAGTTGATAGAATACTTCATTTTCGCGTGAAGCATCAACCTCAACTTGCATATTGGGCTCCAAATTGTCGGCACGAAATTGAATGTACTTTTCGTTATTGATAATAAGCGGAATAAAAAAATTGTCTTCCCAAAAAAGTGAGTACTGGCCAGTTTTAGGAATGGTGTTGGCAACAAAAAGTACTTCACCATTTTTTGAGCGCATACTATCAATCACATCGAAACCAGCACCGCTTGCAATTAGCAAATACACAGTTGTTGGACGCTGAAAATTGTCGATATTACCTTGTAGCGTAAAGCCAGGTCCTGGTTGAGCTTGAGCTTGTATCAGCGCAAAAAGCATCAACAATGTGCTAAGAATCCTTTTCATAACGAACAGTTTCATATCTCGAAGTTCAAAAGTAATCAATTTTCGCGCCCGAAGTTTTTCAAAAAGAAAAAACACTGTTTTATCGAACGGGTTCAATGCAATTCTGTTGCACATGTCGAATATGAATTTTCGGTGTAATGCAAGTAGAAATTAAATACCCCAAACGGAAAAAGATTTTAGAAACGCAACAATATTTGCGGCGTAAACAAGAAAGTAAAGAATACTCCCAGGTAGCAAGCGCAGCAAGAAAGACCAGTTGCGTTCGCGTACTGCAAATTTGGGTTTTACTCGAATAGCATCGACCAGCCATACAACAATAATGCTGAGCAACCACAAAGGAATTAATCCATACAGCATCAATAGCCACATCATGGCTTTAATGTTTGGAAATTCTGTGTCGAGAAAATGAAATGTCTTGGGAAGTTTTCTTGAAATGGTGTTGTTTACCAAAGTAAGAAATGTTTTTCGATCGAGAAGCCGACCGTTTGCATCGAGTTGAGCAAGATTGAGCTTGTTGCTAATTAAGGTTATTGAATCGGAGCTAGTTTTGAAAAAGCCTATCGGAAATTCTCCATCTGAAAAGAAAATCTGACGTGCGTATTTGTCGTTTGGCATATTCATAACAATTCGTCCCGAATCGGCTGTGAATGGCAATACCGACGATGGATAGCCCAAATATGAATATCTAACCAGAAATCCGTCGTTGGTATTGTTATCCCACGAAACAACTCTGATTTTTAACCCTGTTTGAGAATGCAGAAACCAAAATGCTTTGTTTTCACGTCCAGAATAAACAGGAATTTCTTTGAGTTTTTTTCCATCGAAAACAATAATTGTATCGCCGAAGCTATGATTAGGAGCCAATCCCGAAACAGTATAATCAAATAATGCAAGAATTTCTTTTTTGTTTTTTTCGGCAATGCCTGGATATTCAGGATAAACAGCTCGCTCGTCGAAAATGAGAAAATTGGTGCGCCTCGACGAGTCGAGCAATACCCACTTTTCGTTGCGGCGGTGAAAATCGGTTCGGAGCAAAAAACGCCATTTCTTGTTCTCGGACCAAGCGGCAACAATTTCGCAAATTCGGTCGAAAAAGCCAGGCAATTCGTATTTTCGGTAGTTGATGGTTGAATCGCCAATTGTGCCAATTGTGCCCACCAGCTTTTTTTGACGTCCAAAAACCATTTCCAACTTTCCATTGATATACTGAACCGCTTTCACAGGCGCTGGAGCAACAAAACTCAAACCTACGGCAACAGTTGTGTCGAGATGTATTATTCTTATAAGCAAATCGTTCAGTACGCCTGTGATTGTAAACGAAGTGTCGGGCGCTTCAATAATAGAAATAACAGAATCGAATTGGTTTTGAACCGGAAGACTGTGTTGTAGAATTTTGTTTTTTGCTGGATTGAGTTCCCAAATTCCAGTTACAATATCTCTGCTGCTATCGCGTGGCTCGGAAATAAAACCAAAATATCTCCCACGACTCATAATACCATAAGGAAGGTTTTCGGAAAAGAAATTGCTTTTCTCCACATAACCCTCCGGATGAACAAGTCCGTCGCCCTGAAACTTTTCGCGCTCAACCAAAAGCACAATCCACAGAGCAACAAACAGCAATGCTACAGCAATATTGAAAATTCGGATAAAACGCATTGGATGTCGGGTGGTAACGTTTGCAAAATTAGTCATTATTTAGCAATTTGTTTCTGACAAGCTGTCACAAAAATTTCGAGTATTTTTGCAGCTCCGATTCCTGCTATGAAAAACTATACACATATCATCTTCGATCTCGATCGCACAATTTGGGATTTCGATAAGGCTGCTCATGAAACTTTGCACGATTTATTTGTTCTTTATATTCAACCACATACTTCATTTGGCTTCGATTATTTCTATTCGCGCTACAGCGAGGTAAACAGCGGTCTTTGGGATTTATACCGCAGCAAAGAAATTTCGAAAGAAACACTTCGTGTTAGTCGTTTTTCGATGACTCTCGAAGAAATTGGTCTCGATCGGCCTTGGATTGCAAATCAGTTGGCCGACATGTATGTTCAGGTGGTTGCCCAAAAAGCATATTTGTTCCCTTGGGCGCTCGAATCGTTGGAGTATTTGTTGGGAAAAGGATATTCCATGTCGGTTATTACCAACGGTTTCAAAGAAGCTCAGTATCCCAAAGTGGAGCGCTGCGGATTGGGAAAATATTTCACACATTTATTTATCTCAGAAGAAATTGGCTACAATAAACCCGATAAGCGAATTTTTGAATATGCATTAAATGCAATGAATGTAAAAGCAGAATCGTGCATTATGATTGGCGACGACTACGAAGTGGATATTGTTGGTGCTGCAACAGCTGAAATCGATCAAGTGTATTTCAATCCGCACACCATTGATGGAGCCGACAACAAACCAGCTACTTTCAGAATAAAAAGTCTGAAGGAATTGATGAATATTTT